>RFOO01000001.1 GCA_009926645.1 bacterium
CTCAGGCAGCTGATGCGATTCAACGTTTAGCCAAGTTAATCGCTTCACCGCTGACGGAGCGGCTGATGTCGTCCTTCACCGTGGGCTCCTTCCGCTATCGTTTGTCCTTTTCCGATGCCCAAACGAGTGATGTTCTTTTGCAAAAATGTGCCCAAGTTGCTTTTGAGATTAATCCTCGAATTTTGAATGATGCCCGAGAGTCGGCCTGGTCGATTGAGGTTTATGTCACTCCCACCGCTGCCTTGGTTGAGCTCAGCCCCAAGGTTTTACCTGACCCTCGTTTAGCCTACCGCATGGGGACAATTAGTGCTGCCTCTCATCCTCCTTTAGCAGCGTGTATTGCACGTTTGGCTAATCCACAGGCGAATGAGGTAGTATGGGATCCGTTTTGTGGCTCAGGAATGGAGTTAATTGAGACCTGTTTGCGAGGTGGAGTGGTCAAAGTGATTGGTTCCGACTTGAGCGAAGAAGCGATTCAGCATGCACAAAACAATTTTCAAGCAGCCAATTTGGCTGGAGTGAAAAGTCATTTCATCGTCGGAGATTTTAGAAATTATCTAGCCGAGACGGATCTGCAGCCCGGAACGGTTTCCTTGGTTGTTTCCAATCCGCCACTGGGTCGCCGCGTGCGAGTTCCCAATCTACAGGGAATGTTTACGGATTTTTTCCAGGCGGCTTCGCGAGTGCTCAAACCGGGAGGGAAGTTGGTCTTCGTCAATCCTTTGAAACTAGAGCCAGCCGATTCTTCACTTCGTCGCACCTACCGTCAAGTGGTCGACCTCGGAGGGTATGATTGCCGTTTAGAGGTCTACGTTAAATTGTAAAAGAGCATAACGAATTAGGCCCACTCTCGGAGAGTGGGCCTAAAGAAAGGTGGAGGTGGTGGGAGTTGAACCCACGTCTTCTAACCCGTACGTCACAGCTTCTACATGCTTAGCTTCATTATTAATCTCGGTCGCGTTTGGGAATGGGCACCCGTGCGACCTATTCTCATTCTCACTTACCCCGGAGATAGAGACGAAAGAAGGGGATCGCCTGCGTTAACCGAACGGATCTAGGGATGCAGGTCAGGCCCTAGGGTTCGTCGCTGTACTTAGGCAGCGAGTGCGAGAGCGTTGTCGTTCTCGAACGTGATGGTGTTTTTAGCAGTTATATGCTGCCAGATGGATTAAAGAGGAAACTGACATCCTCTGCATGCCGTCATGATATCTTGGTTGGAATCGAATCCGGAACACCCCCGAAATGCATACGTCGACATTAGCGGGGTCGACTGAGAAGGAACCTGACCACTATCGCCGAAAACTGAATAAAGTCAAGGGGGGTGCGAAGATGAATAACTCATATTTTTCGCTTTAAAATCATCCGTTAAGGCAAAGGGTAGGCGAGTGGATGTATTTACGGCAGAATTATCTCAAGCGCTTCTTCGCATGGGGCTGTTTATTTTTATCGGCTGGTTCTTGGCTCGTCAGGGTTTGGTCGTGTCCGCGGCTCGACCCTCTATCATGCGTTTAGTCATCGGAGTTTTTTTTCCTGCTCTTATTTTTTCTCGGGTTTGTAATAATCCCTTACTGAGTTCGAGTTCTCGAGCCGCTCTTTATCTCGGAGTCGGTTTTGCCATGGTCGTTGTGGGAATTCTCGTTTCGCGCTTGGTTGCGCACCTTCTGGGATTTAAAACGGGAGTAACGAAGCGCACTTTTGCTTATGCGGCAGGAATTAATAATTTTGGGTATCTAGGCATACCTGTAACCGCGGCGTTATTTAATGACCATGTCATGGGAGTTCTGCTGGTGCATAATGTTGGAGTTGAGGCGGCGGTTTGGACTTTTGGGGTCGCCTATTTATCAGGGAAAAAGGGCTGGATGTTCCTCAAAGATCTTGTGCAACCGATGACGGTTTCGTTGGCCATAGCGTTAGTCCTGAATTTTTTGGGATGGAGTAACTCGGCTCCCGTGCTTTTTGCCACACAGTTTACGCACGTTATCGGAGAGTGTGCTATTCCCGTGGGTACAATTCTTACGGGGGTTTATCTTTTTGAAACAATCCGGGGGTATCGTTTTTTTGCTGAACCACGCATGACCACAGGCTTCATCCTTTGCCGTTGGCTCATGATTCCAATGATACTTTTAGCGGCAGCTAGCTTTTTGATTCCGGATGCCGAATTACAAAAAGTCATGCTCGTACAAGCCGCAATGCCTGCGGGAATTTTTAGTTTTTTGATTGTGGAGATGTATAAGGGAGACGTTGCGGTTGCTCTGCGCTGTTCTGTTTTTACAATCGCTTTTTGCCCGTTGATTACACCCCTCTGGCTTTACCTAGGTTCTCGTTGGCTCCACCTTGGCTAATGAAAGAAATGAAAATATTTGTCAGTACACTGTGTCTCTTCCTCGTCGGATGTGTGAGTTATTTGGATCAAGCTGAAGTGGCTCAACTGGCGATTCTCTCGGGCGATTACGAAACTTTGTCGAGTGTAGCACTCGCTGAAACTGAACAATCGAGGAATGAGTCACTACTTTGGCAAATGGAGGCGGGTGCGGCTTTACGAGCCCAAGGCAAAATTAAGGAAAGTGTGGTTTCCTTTGAGCGAGTCGAAAGTGCTCTCCGGGCCGAAGAGGAGAGGGCTGATTTTTCAGTTTCTGAAGAAGTGGTGGGGGCGTTCTCAAATGAATATGCTCAGGCCTACCGTCCGAAGCCAGTCGACCGAATTTTTGCTTCGACTTATCAATTGCTTAATTGGATTGAACTCGGTGATTTTGCGCGAGCGCGAGTCGCTGTAACGCGTTTGCGATTTGTTCAGGAGAAATGGGGTAATCGCGAAATTTATCTCTCGGCTTCGGCCAAAACAGGAAACGAGGCTGCGGTGGAGAAGGCCTCACAGGAGGGGCAGACGAAGTTGGCATTAGATCAAATCGAGCAAGACCTATCTACCTATGGTGTGGCATCGACTTATGATGATGCCTTTAGTCATTGGCTCCAAGGGATGTTTTTAATGCACACCGCGCGTGAGGCCTCAGACTATGAGCGAGCGCGAAAAGAATTTTTAGCGGCTGCACAACTTAATCCTGAATGTTCCGTTATCCAAGCCGATCGGGCTGATTGTGAAAAGTTGATTCAGGGTAAATCGCTTGAGCGTTTAGTCTATGTTGTGGTCGAAAAAGGTCATGCGCCAGAGTGGTATGAGCAGCGAGTTGATTTCCCTGCTTTTTTGATTTCGGACCGCGTCTCCTTTGTGTCCGTGGCTTTGCCAGCTATCCGTCCAGCGAAACCCGATTACTCTCTCGCTTTGAATCTCGACGACAAAGGCTTGAGTCTTTCGCCTGTTTCTCGTCCCGAGGCTTTAGTGGCGCAGCATTTTGCAGCCTCGTTTTCGACGATTAAAACACGAGCGGTGGTTTCAGCGGTGACAAAAACAGCCAGCGCTTATGCAATCAATAAGGCAACCGAACAAAGGGAACAGCGCAGGCAGGATAATGAGTCTCGATGGCTTCGCGTCATTGGACAGATCGGGGCTGGGGTTTATACGGTTGCCTCAACCCAGGCGGATTTACGTCATTGGCGAAGTCTTCCTGCACGATTTTCCTTAGCCCGTCTGACAGCTCCCTCTGGTAGTAAAATCAGTGTGGTTGGTAGGCCAGAGGTGTCTTGTATTTTACCAGAGGGCAAGGTTCTGCTTGTAAGCGTAAAGTCTTCTAGCGAATATAGTCCTGTTACTCTTCGCTGTACTGTTTTAATTCCATGAAAAATCTTCTTCTTTTCGGCGTAGCAATGCTCTTCGTTGGTTGTTCAACGATTATCAAAGTAGGTGATCAAATTGAGCGTGCCGCAACCCCTCCTGATGCGGTTAATTATGTTACGACAAAGCCTGATGGTAATTACGAAGTGCAGTTAAACGATGGCCGATTGGCAGAAAAGTTAACCATTATTTCACTACGCAAATTCAAAAATCAAGGTGGCTACCTACAAGTACAGTGTGAGTTGAAAAATAGTTCGGCTCTCAGGCAGGATTTTAATGTCAGCTTTGAATTTCTCGCGGCGGACGGAAGAGTTATCGAAGGGCAGCGCAATTGGGATACGTTACAACTGGAGCCTGGTGCTCTTCATACCTATACAGCCACGGCCTTACGTTTCGAGGCTGTGGAATGTCGTCTACGCTTTCTTGCTAAATAATTTTTACCATGAATCGACTCATTCTCTCCCTCTCTACAGCACTTCTTGTTTTAGTTGGCTGCGGTACACCTGCTGCTTACAAAGATCCTAATGGACGCGACTTGGTCGTTAGTTTGGATCAGGTGAATATTCAGGATTTCGCCTCGGCTGGTGCAGCGATGCTTCAGTCCATGTCTAATGCTCCTGTTTTAAATCAACAGCCACCTGCTGTCTTAAAATTGGGTACTATCACTAACGACACTACAGTGAATTTTGATACGAGCCTTTTATTGTCCAAGTTGACCGTGCCCTTAGTGAATTCGGGCCGCATTGTTTTACTGGAAAGCGACATGGCTGCTGATGCCGCTCGCCAAGCACAGGGTGCAGAGGGTCAAGTTCCCCAAGCCCAATTGGTTCTGAAGGGGAAAATTTTAGAAGATCGTGCCAATGCGGGTAGCACTCGCCAGGCTTCCTATGTTTTCCAACTGACTTTAGTCGATGTTAAGCGTGGAGTGGCCCTTTGGACGGAAGAGAAAATTGTCACTAAACAGGGCACCAAAAATACTGTTGGGTTTTAAGTGAAACGCTTCCTGCGTTTGACCTTTTATCAGCCTGCGTCTCTGTCGAGGGATGCAGGTTGATTTTTTAATCATTGGTCAAGGTCTTGCGGGCTCACTCTTAGCTCGAGCCTTAAAGCACCGTGGCCAAAAAGTCATGGTCGTGGATGATGGGTGGAAATCTTCCTCTTCGCAGGTGGCAGCAGGTTTGATGACCCCCTTGACGGGTCGACGTTTTACGCTGACTCCTGAATACCCTGAACTTTTTCAACAGGCTCAAAAAGTTTTATCAGCGTTGCAGGTGTTTCGACCCATCGAAGTTTACCGAATATTTGTTGATGCCGAACAACGTGAGCGCGGTTTGAAACGTTCGCACTCGGATACCTATCGTCCCTTTATAAAACAAATCAGTGACCATGCGGGAGTATTGGACACCCGTTTGACCGATGATTGGGGTGGGGTGTTGATGTCAGGGGCTTGGGTGGATTTGCCGAAACTACTTCATGATGTGCGTACCGAATTGCAGGCTGAGAATGCCTGGCAGCAAACGACTTTTGATCCCGCTGAGATTGAAGTGACTTCAGATTGTATTCGCTGGAAAGATTTTTCGGCTCGCGGGCTAATTTATTGTGATGGCTACAAGTCATCCCAGCGGGGGCCCTTTACCTATTTGCCATGGCAGCCAGCAAAAGGTGAGGCGATTACCTTTCAGTCTCCTGTACCTCAGACGAGCTTTGTTTTAAATCGTGAAGGTTGGGCCCTGCCTCTTGGCAACGGTCGCTGGCGAGCTGGGACAAATTGGGAGTGGACTCAACTGGATGAGAATCCTTGCAGCATGCAGAAGGAAAAACTGATACGACGCTTTATCGGTTATTTTCGTGATCCAATCACGTTGGAGGTTACGGAACATGTGGCCGGGGTTCGACCATGTACCAGCGATAATTACCCGATGTTGGGCACACACCCCTCTTTGCCGAGGGTGCATTTGTTTAATGGCATGGGGCCACGCGGAACCGTCTGGGCTCCGACCTTGGCGGAGGAGATGGCGGATTATTTGGTCAAGCAATCACCGTTGCGCGCCCAGTGTGACCTCCGTCGTTTTCCGATTTCAACGAAGTAGGGCCTATTTTTTCTTTTTCGACTTCGGTGACGATTCGCCTTTGGCCACTAAGTAATCAACCGCTAGCAAGTAGCCATCAAACCCTAAGCCAGTAATCACTCCGGTGCAGGCTGACGCCGTGACCGATTGATGACGAAAAGACTCACGCTTGTAGATATTGGAAATATGAACTTCAACGGCGTTCATCCCGCTACCAGCAATACAGTCGCGTAGGGCAACGCTGACGTGGGTGTGACCACCAGGATTAATGATTAAAAATTTCACACCTTCATCGGCCCATTCCGCAATCTTATCGATCAGTTTACCTTCGTGATTCGATTGAAAGAACTGTGTCTTAGCACCCGCTTTTTTGGCGTGTTGAGCAATTAGGTTCTCGAGGTCTTTCAGCGTTTGCGTGCCATAGACCTCCGGCTCGCGTTTACCGAGACGGTCGAGATTGGGTCCGTTGATGACGCCGATTTTCATACAAGGTTCATAGGGGCTTCTCCCTGTATGGACAAGTCGCATTAAGAACCTTACCCATAAAAAAGGGGCGAATCATCGCCCCTTTTTCGTTAAACAGCGCTCAATTTCACTTGAGGATCTGACGGAGAACGTAGGGCAGAATGCCACCATGGCGGTAGTATTCAGCTTCGATAGCCGTATCAATCCGAGCGACGAGCGGAGCTTTGTCGACTTTACCATCGGCACGATGAATGACGAGGGTAACGACTTGGCGTGGTTTGATAGGGTCGGTGAGTCCTTCGAGGTCGAACGTTTCCGAGCCGTTTAATTGGAAGGAAGCGGCGTTTTTACCATCAGCGAATTCCAAGGGCAGAACACCCATGCCGATGAGGTTGGAACGGTGAATGCGTTCGAAGGATTGAGCAACCACAGCTTTGATGCCGAGGAGAGCAGTACCCTTAGCGGCCCAGTCGCGCGACGATCCCATACCATAGTCAACACCACCGAAAACGATTAAGCCTTCTCCGCGTTGAGCGTAGGTTTGGCAAGCGTCGTAGATGGTATCGATTTTACCTTCAGGATAAACTTTGGTGAAGCCACCTTCTTTACCTTCGGCCATGGAGTTTTTAACTTGGGTATTGGCGAAAGTACCACGAGTCATGATGCGATCGTTGCCACGACGCGAGCCGTAGGAATTGAAATCCTTTTTGGCTACGCCCGCAGCGAGCAGGAATTTTCCTGCAGGGGTCTCTTCTTTGAATGAACCCGCTGGAGAAATGTGGTCGGTGGTTACTGAATCACCGAGAATAGCGATGGGACGCAATTTCTTGAGTGATGGTACTGGAGGAGGAGTCATCGAGAACCCCTTGAAGAAGGGAGGTTCTTGAATGTAGGTGGAAGATTCTTTCCAGCTGAAGCGAGCTCCTAATCCGCCTTGTACGCCTTTCCACTCTGCGGTTGCGTTGGCCAGAGATTCGGAGGCGTATTTCGACTTAAACATTTCGGGCTTTAGGCCACGCGCAACGTGCTCGGCAATTTCTGCCTGGCTGGGCCAGATGTCTTTCAAGAATACTGGCTTACCTGATTTGTCGGTGCCCAGTGGTTCTTTGTCTAAATCAATGTCGACTCGGCCAGCGAGGGCGAATGCCACCACAAGGGGAGGAGACATTAGGAAGTTGGATCTTACTGCACCGTGAACGCGGGCTTCAAAGTTACGATTTCCGGAAAGAACCGAAGCCGTAACGAGGTCGCCTTGTTTAATCGCATTCTCAATCTCGGCGTCCAGAGGACCTGAATTTCCGATACAGGTTGTGCAACCATAGCCAACGAGATTGAATCCGAGTTGGTCGAGATAAGGTGTGAGCTTGGTCTCGTTGAGGTAATCCGTCACAACACGCGATCCCGGGGCGAGAGAGCACTTGACTGTGGGATTAACCTGAAGGCCTTTTTCGACGGCTTTCTTTGCTACCAGGCCAGCCGCTACCATCACTGATGGATTGGAAGTGTTGGTGCACGAAGTAATCGCAGCGATGACGACGGAGGCGTGTTTCAGTTGTCGACCCGTTTGTCCGATAGGAGCAGAGGCAGAGCGGTCGGCTTCGGCTTTACCAAATCCGTTTTTATCTTTGGGCGTAGTAAAGAGCGTGTTGAAGGACTCTTTGATTTTCGGTAAATCGATTCGGTCTTGCGGGCGTTTTGGACCAGAGACGCAGGGTACAACTGTGCTGATATCGAGCTCGATGGTCTGGGTGTAATCGATGCTTCCAGCCTTCGGAATGCCGAAGAGGCCTTGAGCCTTATAGTATTCGCGAACTAATGCGACATGGGCTTCATCGCGACCCGTTTGGCGGAGGTAATCGAGGGATTTATCATCGACGGGGAAGAAGCCCATCGTGGCACCGTATTCAGGAGCCATGTTCGCAATCGTGGCTCGGTCAGCGAGCGAAAGAGCCTCGGTTCCTTCGCCAAAGAATTCGACGAATTTGCCGACGACTTTGGCCTTACGGAGAATTTCAGTGAGGCGCAGAGTGAGGTCGGTAGCGGTTACGCCTTCGCGAAGGCTTCCCTTTAAGTGAACACCGATCACTTCAGGGGTTTGGAAATAAACTGGCTGACCGAGCATACCCGCTTCGGCTTCAATCCCACCAACGCCCCAACCCACAACGCCAATACCGTTAATCATAGTCGTGTGTGAGTCGGTACCAACTAAAGTGTCTGGATAGAAAACTCCGTTCTTCTCGAAGACGAGTTTAGCGAGGTATTCGAGGTTAACTTGGTGGACAATGCCGATAGCTGGAGGAACCACACCAAACGTTTTGAAAGCTTGCATGCCCCATTTTAAAAACTCGTAGCGCTCGGTATTGCGGGCGAATTCTTGACGAAGGTTTTCCAGGAAAGAATTAGCCGTTCCAGCACGGTCAACTTGCACAGAGTGGTCGACGACGAGGTCAACGGGCACGAGAGGTTCAATGACCGAACTATCTTTACCTAAACGTGCTACCGCTTCGCGCATGGCAGCGAGGTCGACTAAAAGGGGTACGCCGGTGAAGTCTTGTAAAACGATTCGGGCAACGACAAAGGGGATTTCTGTGTCGACAGGTTTTTGTGCGTTCCATTGGGCAAGCGAACGAACATCGCTCTCGGTCACCGCAACTCCATCGCAATTACGCAAAACAGACTCTAAAACGAGTCGAATAGAAACAGGGAGACGGGAGATTTTCCCGATGCCTGCTTGTTCTAAAGCTGGTAACGAGTAGATCGAACCAGATTTTCCGCCCGCAGAAAAAGGACGGAGTGCTTTGAAGGGGTCTTTTTGTGCCATGTTTGAGTGATAATGAAAAGGGTATGAAGGATTGGTGAGGGATAGCCAAAAACAAAGAAGGCGGTCGGGGCAAGCCCGACCGCCTTAAAAACGATGGTTTTTAAGTTAGGCCTCTACGGCTTTCTTAATCTTGGCAAAGTTAGGCATCGTCGCTGGGTCGCGCTTCACTTCGGAGTGAATCACATTGCCATTCTTGTCTGCCACAAAGACTGAGCGTTTTGCGACATTGAGCATGCCCGTCTTTTCAGGGATAGCTTTAGTGTCCTTAACCTTGAAGGCCTTGAGGGCAACGCGGTTGAAGTCGGAAACGAGCGTTACGCCGATATTAGCCTGTTTAGCCCAAGCTTCTTGAGAGAAAGGACTGTCGACGGAAATAGCGATAACATCAGCACCTAGCTTCTTGTACTCATCGAGCAAACCAGTGACTTTGCAAAGTTCATCAGTGCAAGTGCCAGTAAAAGCAAGGGGTACAAAGAGAATGACCGTCTTACCTTTGCCGACATTTCGACGCAGATTGACATCAACCAGACCAGACTCGGTCTTTTGTTTGAGTGTGATGTCAGGGATTGGGAGGCCAACTTTGAGAGGCATGGTGGTTAGGATTAGGGTGGAAGTCGCCTAATAATGCCAAAAAGGCCTTGAGCGCAAGAATGGACGGAAAATAAAGGCGTTTTTAGCCTTAATTTTGCGTTTACGGGTAAAAACGGGCAAAAATAGCGAAATTACTCAACCGACCCGGTGGCTATTCCCAGTCTACGGAACCATTTTCTCTGCTTTTTAACCAAAGCCCAGGTATTGAGACAGATGTGTTCACTTAGAGCCTCGATGGGAGTTTCCCGACCATTTCTAATCCAATCCATCGTCTCACGGTAGCCTACGGCTCTAGCGGAAGGTAGTTCGGGATCGAGACCTAGTTTTAGTAGAGACTCTGCTTCAGTGATGAGGCCACTTCGTAGCATTTCATCGGTGCGCAAGTGAATCCGCGTCTTGAGTTCATCATCAGGACGCTCCAGTAACTCGCAAGAAAAACGATAATCAGCAAATGGGCCCTTCTTGGTGAGAAACTCATCGCGAAGAGCATCAAGGCTTAAAGGTGAAGAGAGGCGACGTTCGAGGGCTTTGGCGAGGCGGATAGGGTTCGATTGATCGAGCCAACTTGGTAATGTAGGTCCCTCTAATTCGCGTAGACGCCGGAGTAAGGCATCGGTGCCCGTTTTTTGCAACGCACGTACTTCCTCAATGACGGCCTCGCTGATAGCAAGTTCGTCGGTTACTGGACCAAAAAAGGCAGCGAGGTAAAATCCACTGCCGCCTGTAATACAAACACTTTTACCTTTGGTTTGGATTTCGCGAATAGCGGATTGCGCATAACTGATGAACTGGGCGACAGAGAAACGCTGAGTCGGTTCAACCAAATCGATTCCGTAGTGGGGAACTCTTTTTTGCTGTGCGAGAGTGGGTTTGGCCGAACCAATATTCATTCCACGGTAAACACATACCGAGTCGCACGAGAGAATTTCGGCCTTGTTTTTCTCAGCCCATTCTAATGCTGCCTCTGTCTTTCCTACGGCAGTCGGTCCAGTGATGATATGGAGAGTGGTCATCTTTTCACCAAGCCGACTTTGCCCACTCTAAACCATAGGAGAGGATGACGAGGGCGAGAGGGGCGGTAAGAATCAAACTATCGATGAGATCGAGTGCGCCACCGATACCAGGAATCGTGGATCCCGAATCTTTAACTCCTGCTTGGCGTTTAAAAACAGATTCAATCAAGTCCGAGGGCACACTAGCGATAGCCAAAGGCAGAGCGAGAATCGCGGCCTTGGTAGGCAACATAAACGGTATGTGAAAAACGTTTAAGCAAACCCAGGCATAGAGGGCAGAAGCGAGGGCTGAGAAAAATAAACCACCCACCACACCTTCCCAGCTCTTGGCCGGACTAATCGTCGGAGCAATTTTGTGTTTTCCGAAGGGTACGCCAACAAGCAGTCCGCCGACATCGGTAAACTTAGTCGCCACCGCTACCCAAATGACGTAAAACAAACCAACCGATGAATGGTTCAGTAGTACTCCATTTTCCATTCGTGCGATAGCCACGAGTGGTGAGAGCATAAAGGGGACATAGAGGAAACCGTAGAAATTGGGTAAATGACGAACAAGGGGAGGTGTCTGCTGAGGGTTCCTGAGTAAACTAAGAAGATGTAGAGCAAAAAGAAAAGTAAGAGCAGTGATAAGGGGGTTCGCTCTTAGGCGCTCGCTGGCGAAGAAAAAAAGTACGAAAAGAAAAACGAAACCAGCAATGATACCCGTGAAATTGGTTCGGCGATTACGATTAATTTTATTACAAATTTGATAAAACTCGTACTGAGCGGCCCCGACTAAAAGGGCAAGAACGCCGAAAGCGGCTTGCTCGGTGAGGGAGTAACAGGAGCCGAGATAAATCACGAGACCGACGATAACCCAGAGGCCAATCGTGCTGAGCGTACGGTGTATCATGGGGTCTTGGTGTGGTTAATTTGCTCGTGAGTCATGCCGAAACGGCGCTCACGTTTTCCAAATTCGGATAAGGCTTTCGTAAACTCTTCTTTTGTAAAATCAGGCCAGTGGACTGGGGTGAAGACAATCTCCGCATAGGCTGATTGTAGAAGTAAGAAATTGCTCAAGCGATGTTCTCCCGATGTGCGAATAATTAAATCGGGGTCGGGGAGGCCACTGGTTTGAAGATGATTAGCGATATCGTCCCAGCCGATATTTTCGGGTTTGATTTTACCTGCCAGGGCTTCCGCAGCGAGATTTTTGACGGCGGTGGTGATTTCTTGGCGTGCACCGTAGTTTAAGGCGACAATGAGTGTGAAAGCTTCATGCTTGGCGCTATCGGTAATAGCCTGCTTCAGGGGGTTCTTCACAAAGTCAGGCATCGCTTCTAAATCACCAATGACTTTGAGGCGAACTTTGCGTCGATGTAGCCGGGCAAGATTGGCTTTAAGTACCCATTCACCGAGCTTGAAAAGACCAGTCACTTCTTCAACGGGTCGACGCCAATTTTCAGCTGAAAATGCAAAAAGAGTGAGGGCGCTGACACCTTGATCGATGCAGCAGTCTACGACATCAAAAATACGCTCAGCTCCACGACGGTGTCCTTCGAGACGAGGTAAATGACGGGCGGCAGCCCACCGTCCATTTCCATCCATAATAATTCCGATGTGCTTAGGTATGTCCGTGCGCAGGCTGGGTGATGGATGAGATTCAGGCACGATAGGTAAGTTTCGAGGCAAAGTGTTGCACGAGTCTTTGGGAGTCAACGCTCGTCAGCAGCAATCAAAACCCCAGGAAATCCTGCCCGTCGAACGGATTCACAGACGGAGATAAAACTTTGCATGGTTAAAAGGGCATCGGCTTTGATGAGCACCGGACGAGATAAAAGTGTTTGGTCGGCTGCGAGTCGCTGTAATTCAACTTTGAGTCCGGCATCGTCTACCACCCGTCCATCAATCACATAAACACCTGCCCCACGTGCGGAAATAAGGGTGACGGTGGTTGATGTTTGTGCAAGGTCGCCAACGTTCGTGACGGGAGTGGTGAGGTGGCTATTGGCGGCAGCACGGACATTGCTAAATCCCACATACATTCCTGGGGCATAAACGAAATGCGAGCACAGTACGGCAATCAGTGCAGCACATACTAGGGCTAAAAGAACAGGCCACGTTCCTGAATCCTTTTGAGCAGGACGTACTTTTTCGAGAATGCCTAAAGGGGTGTGCATACCGTGATTAAACAGAACGTTCTTTCTCTGTTGGCAGTTCGTGATGGACGAAGGTGATGATAGAGTGGGCTGCAATTTCCATTTCGGTAACAATCGAACGTACCCGCCCCACAAGAAAGTGATGAGCTAATGTGCAACCCGTTGCGATGACGAGGGAGAATCCAGCATTGGCTAGCGCTGATAAAATATCGGGAAACAATTTATTCGCAGATGCGTAGACACTGCCATCGTGAAGACCACTGGCCAAGTGGAAGCCAGAAAAAATGGCCGCGGTAAGTCCGATGAGTGGTGCAACCCTTCCAATCGCGGAAATTGTTCCAAGTCGTCTTTCTAAAACGGGTAATTCCAAGAGTGCTGCTTGGATAGCAGCTGCCCGCATGGCCTCTTCAGTGCCATCGGCACGGAGTAAAGCCGCCTTCACCACGCGGGGTATGGGACCAGGGGATTCCTCGCAAGCAGCCAAAGCTTCTAAAGGCCTTTGGGCTTTTAGGTTGTTTCGCACTCCATCGATAAAATCGGATGAAAGTACGAGACCGCGATGAAGGAACATGGTTCGTTCGACAACAAAGACGAGAGCGAGAAAAGCGAGACCGAGTAAGATCCAGACAAATGGTCCAGCATCAGCGGGGAAAGAAAAAGGTGCATTCATAACCTATTATTTTTTATTGGAGATTTGTGATAGAGTCGCAAGTTTGCTTTCGGCGGCGTTTTGACCAGGAAGTCTAATCTCTCCTTGAGGTAAAAGGCGATTGAGTTCGGTAATGATTCGGTAAGTAGCGATTGCCTCGAGGGTATCGCCTTCGTCTTCATAAAGTTGACCGAGTAAGAGAATCGAACGCGAAAGCCAAACTCGACCAGAAGTTCCGTAGGTAAATTCGGAGGAGTTTTTGACTGTTTTTAGGGCCGAGAGTGTATGAAGAAGAACATTACGAGCCTCCAAGCGAGTTGCGTTGGCGTCGGTGCTCGCCTCTGCTTTGGCACGCTCGAGAAGCGCGAGAGCTAGTTTGTAGCGCACCTCAGCTAAGACGTCGGCGTCTTTGGCCCACGCACCAGCAACATTTTCATAGGCGGCTACGGCCAAAGAGACGCGCTGTCGGTCCAGCTGTCCGTTGCGCTCACGGCGCAATTCGGAGAGTCCAAAAAGGGAATCAGCCCGATCAATTTCTGCTTGGGCACGCATGGGATGATCGGGATTTTCTCGAATCAGGCCATTGAGTACCAAAAGTGCGCGATTAAAGTCACCCAGCATGCGAAGTAGTTCAGCACGTCGAAGTGTGGCGGTGAAGAGAAGGGGGCTTTTGGGGAATGATTCGGAAAATTTTTCAAGAATTTCTACCGCCTCTTTTAATTTCTTATCACCAACCGTTGGAGCTTGAATCGCAGCTTCCTCAGCAGCCTCGTACAAACCTAATTCAGCGAACTCAGCCATGGTTGCATCCTCACCTTGGAAATTTTGCGAGAGCTCTAAGAAACGTTCTTGGGCTTCGGCGTGCCGGCCTAAAGCAGCGAGATACCTACCTTCGACGAGATAGGAGGCGGCAGCGGCAGAGACTTTTCCGTACTGCTTTCGTATGTTTTCAAGTTCCACTAAACCCGCAGCGTTTTGAGTGCCGAGGGTGGTTCTTGCTTTCAAGAGGGCAATATGACCACGCAGAGCTGGTGCGTTTTCTTTCAACTCAGCAGAGGCATTGGCGGGTAACTGATTGAGTTGCTGACTGATACCATCAGCGATTTTGAGGGTATTTTCAGTATCGTGTTTAGCCAGAGCAATGAGGGCTCGCTGCCAACTAAAGCGCAGACTGTAGTCCACCGGCAAATCGACGAGTAAAGGGTTTAGGCGTTCGAGAACTTGTCCTGCTGTATCAGGTTGATTAGCTTTGCGAATGTCTTCCACTAGGCACCACACGGCAATCCAGATTCTTTCGGCGGGAATTTTATTCGATTTCTGACTTTGTTGAATGATGTCAGCGACCTGCGACCAGGTTTTATTATCGTTCGCTGTTTGTAGAAGGGAAAGGATACGTTGATGAAACGCTGAGATGGCTAAATCGACTCCCTCTGTTTCATTTTGAATCGCAGCATAAGCTTTTTCAGCTAAAGCGTAATCACCGGCGAGAAACAAGCAGTCAGCTGACACGGTTCGTAGAATGTCACGCGGAATGCCGACCTTACCCTCGGCCAGAGTGTCGAGCAAAGAGGAGGCGAGTCGGAAAGAGCCATCTCCCCAAGCAACCAGGGCTAGGGTGCGTGTTGCTTCTCGGGCTAGGGGGCTAGCGGGAACGTCCTTGATTAAATCGCTGGCTGCTTGGCGGGCTTTTTCTCGATTGCCAGCAATGAGCATGAGTTGAGCTCGGGCTAAGTGGATCGCATCGAGAACCGCTGGATCGCGCGGACAGACAAATTGGTTCTGCCCTTCGTTTTGCTGCATTAAAAAATCATAAATTTCGTTAGCAACCGATTGGGTCTCGCTCGGCTTAGCTTCCGCGGCTGCTGCGACTAATGCACGTAATGCGGTGAGGCGAAGAGAGGTTGCCGCTGGGTTTTTGGCGACATGCATTAAAGCTTTTCGTCCATCTGCAGTTTCAATTCCAAGAATTAAACCAGCGAGTAAGTCTGCTTCAGCTTGTTCGGTGGGCGAGCGTTGTGCCGACGACAAGAGGATGGAGGCAGCTTCTGATTTAAGATTCTGTCGGGCCAAGGCTAATGCCAAACTGCGCTGGTAGGCAAAAGCGTTAGGAGTGCCGACACTGAGTTTTACTTTTTCTCTTAAATGGGCGATAACAGTGTCATCAATTTTCCCTGCCATGATCAGGGAACGATAATTCAGAATTTCGATGCGTTGCTTCTGGATTTCAGAAACAACGGATTGATTAGCATCGAGAATAGATTGATTGAGTTTAAGGGTGTCTCCTTGATGGCTGGCAATGAATCCGCGTAAGGCATGAAGCCAGGCAACATCTTGGGGAACTAGTTGGTTGGGGTTAATTTTTTCTGTCCATTGAATGGCGGCCGTAAAGTTATCATCCAGCACTGCCAGCATACCTTCGCGCAAAGCTTTGGCGGGAGAATAGGGAATTGTATTAAGTATTTCTCGTGCTTCCTTGATTTTAGAGCGTTCAATGTAGGCTGTGCTTAGACCAAGAGACGCTGTCTCGCGATCTTGGGCGCTGAGTTGGGGAAGGCTTAAGACTTTGGTGTATAAATCCGCAGCCGTCGCCGTTAAGCCAATCGTGAGAGCATCATCGGCTAATTCCATCTGGCTGCGTTGCCAGGCTGGGGTCGAGGCTGTCGCAGACGGTGTCTGGCCAATGACGGGGACGGGCACATCTTGTGCGTAAGCCAAGCCTCCTGCAGTAAGGCAGAAGCAAAGACTCAAAATGATCCCGAATCGTCTCATCATCTCGCAGTGTGGCGAGGGATTTGGCGACGGGCAAGAGGCGAGTGCCACTTAAGCCTTATCTAGGCCAAAGGCGGTATGAACGGCACGAACGGCCGCATCGGCTTTAGCGGGGTCAATCGCCACGGAAATCTTGATTTCGGAAGTGGTGATTAACTCGCTATTGATGCCAACTGATGCGAGAGCCTTAAAGAGTGTTCCCGCAACGCCAGGGTGGGAAATCATGCCCACGCCAACGATGGAGAGTTTAGAGATTTCGCCAGCTGAGCGTACAGAACCCGAGCCGAGTTTTTTAAGCGTCTGCCCAACAATTTTTTCAACGCGGGTAAACTGATCGGTTGTTACCGAGAAAGTGAGGTTTGATTTTCCGTTATTACCCAGATTTTTAATGATCATATCCACGCTGAGACCTGCTTCGCCAAGGTCGTCAAAGAGGGCAGCGATTGCTTGAGGCGTGTCGGGTAAATCAGTCACCGTGACGCGTGTTTGTAATCGGTCGAGGGCTACGCCTGCAATCGCGGCGTCTTCGAGGGTTTTGTCGATGGCTTTCACAATAGTACCGGGTTGGTCGTTAAAAGAGGAGCGAACTTCGAAGGGAACGTTGTATTTTTGTGCAAATTCTACGGAACGAGATTGCATGACTTTGGAGCCACTCGAGGCTAGCTCAAGCATCTCTTCATAAGAAATTTCTTGATTGATGCGGCGACGGCGATGGCAGTGAGGTCTGATCCACCACGACCTAGGGTTGTTACTTCGCCTTGATCGGTTACCCCTTGAAAACCAGCCACAACAACGACTTTACCTTCATCGAGGCGTTCTAATAAATCTCCTCCCGTGATGCGGGTGATGCGAGCCCGAGTGTGGACATCGTCGGTAAAAATACCTGCTTGGGCTCCCGTTCGGGAAACAGCGGGGACGCCAATAGCGTGTAATGCGATTACTGTTAAAGCGATGGTCTCTTGCTCACCTACGGCAAGTAGGACGTCCATTTCCCGTTCATCGGCAAGGGGCATCAGCGCTTTGGCTCGGCCGATGAGTTCATTGGTCACGCCACTGCGGGCCGAAACAACAACGACCAGACGGTGACCCTTGGACCACTGCTCTTTGATTTTTGCAGCGACGTTTTGAATGCGGTCAACATTTCCAACCGATGTACCGCCGTATTTTTGGACAATGAGTGCCATCCTGATTTATG
Source organism: bacterium (assembly GCA_009926645.1). Classification (GTDB taxonomy): domain Bacteria; phylum Verrucomicrobiota; class Verrucomicrobiia; order Opitutales; family UBA953; genus UBA953. The sequence goes on from RFOO01000001.1 coordinate 17,441, forward strand.
ATTCGGGCGAGAAGATGCGAAGGAGGAAGGGTTCCTCAAGCACCGTCTTTAAACGTCTCAGTTCAGCAAGAACAGCCCCCATTTTGCGTTCGCTGACTGGATAGGTTGAAAGCGTCACCGTGCCACGACCTTGATTGGGGTGTTCGTACTGAATAACGCGGGCAATAGAAACCTTGTGCTTGGTAAAAATGCGATAAACACCTTCAGAAACACCCGCTTTATCTAAGAGAGACAGGCGAAGGTAGAAGGGGGAGACAATTTCATCCAGCTCTGCCATGCGGATTTTTTGGCCCTGTTTTTCTCGAGCCTGTAAATCATCAAGTGAAAGACCTTGGCGAGCTGACCCCGTGAGTGAGGCGATGGCATCGATGATATCGCCGATGACAGCTGATGCGGTAGCGTCTTGGCCTGCTCCACGTCCTGCCAAAGTGGTCGCACCAACGACGTCACCTCGTAAGGTGATGCCATTGTTCACTCCCGAAACGCGAGCGAGAATATCCCCATTAGGAACAAGAGCAGGGTAGACGCCAACGGTCATCCAATCTTTCTCAAAATTGCGTCGAATTACCGCGAGATGTTTTAGAGCGAATCCAAAGCGTCGGGCGAAATCGATATCGGCAGGACCGATGTTGCGAATGCCTTCGACGAGGGTGCGATTGCGCGGAGCCCACTTACCATGAGCCAACCAGGCTAAAATCGATGCTTTATGCCAAGCATCAATACCATCGACATCCAAGGTGGGATCGGCTTCCGCATAGCCGAGTTCCTGCGCTTCTTTGAGTGCATCAGCGAAGGAAAGACCATCTTCGCCCATGCGGGTTAAGATGTGGTTACAGGTGCCATTGAGAATACCGACAATGAGTTCAAAATGATTCGCGGCGAGGCCTTCACGAATGGCTTTGATGATGGGGATGCCTCCCGCAACGCTGGCTTCAAAAAGGAATTGTCCTCCGTGCTGTCTTACAGCCTGGAAAATTTCAGGTCCATGCTCGCAGAGGAGTGCTTTGTTTGCCGAAACAACGACTTTTCCTTGGCGTAGTGCTCGCAGTGTGCACTCGCGAGCCTTCGTGGTTCCTCCGATTAATTCACAGACGACATGAACTTTGGGGTCGTCGATAACTTCAAAAGGATTGGGGGTTAGTTTGGCGGAACTGATTTTAACTTCACGTTTCTTCTTTAAGTTTCGGACGGCGACTTTGCGTAAATCGAGTTTTACTCCGAGACGGGATTCGAGGTCGGATTTTTTTTCGGTTAAATGTTTCCAAACACCTTGGCCGACGGTGCCAAAGCCGAGAATACCGATGCCGATAGTACGAGAGGTTTTCATGAATGATATTTTTTCTTCCCTTCACCAAATCGAAGTTCAGTGCCTTGACGAAGGCGACTTAGGTTTGATCGATGGGTCCAAAGATTAAACAGGGCAATGATTGAAGCAAAAACGATTTTGGTCGGATCGCTTGGGCTGGATGCAATCAGATGGAGAACAATGCAGGTTAAGGGTAGGGAAGTACTTAGGCCGATTGAAGCGACGGAAACGTAGCGTGTCGTAAAAAATAAAATCACCCAGATGAGTGCACCGATAAGAATCGGTATGGGAAGTATCACGAGTAATCCGCCAATGGTTGAGGCAACACCTTTGCCTCCTTTGAAGTTAAGAAAAATCGAAAAACAATGGCCGAGAATCGTACCTGTAAAACCTGCAATCAGCTGATAAAGTGTGGCGGCTGAGTTTAAATCAAAAGGGATTTTACTGACCTCGCCCCAGTTCGATGAAATGCCCCAGAAAACGAAAAAAGGGAGAAAAGTGCCAACCGCACCTTTCATAACATCCAACGCAAAAACAAGATTCCCCGCGCGTTTACCAACCACGCGTTTGACATTGGTTGCACCAGGATTGCCTGAGCCTTCCTTGAGTATGTCAAAACCTTGAGATTTGGCGACTAGGACAGCGAAGTTGAGGGAGCCAAGAATATAGCCCGTAACGGTGCAGAGACCAATAGCGAGAATGAGTAGGGCCGTTTCCATATCACCTACGCATCGATGAGCGATGCGCTCACGATGGCTGGGTTGCGCAGAATTTCTTTGATCGTCGCCTCGCTCGGAGCGGTGTCCAACTGGTAAACAGCCAAGGCATTTTCTCCGCCAACACGACTTAATGCCATGCTGCCGATGTTGACGCGTTCTTTGGATAACAAGGTTCCCAGGTTCCCGATAATGCCTGGTTGATCTTGGTTTTCGATGAAGAGCAATTTACCTTCAGGAATAAACTCTATGGTGCGATTGTTGATCGAGACGATACGAGGGGATTGTGCTTTACCCAAAATCGTGCCCGCCGCGGAGATGATTTTTCCATTGGCGAGGATGGCTTCCACGAGAATCAGTTCTTTGTAATCAGCCTCTGCCGTTGAGCGAACTGACTGAACTTCAACACCCAAGGCTTTAAGTTTGCTGGGGGCATTCACGTCATTAACGCCTTCGAGAATGCCACGAAGGTAGCCTCGCTGAACGGCACGTGAAATGGCGCCGGCACCTTGTTCGGATCCTGTGCCAAAGGTTGTCAGTCTTAATGACTCGATTCGACCAGGAGCCGCGAGTTGTCGAACGATGGCGCCGAGTTTTTCAGCCAGCGATAAGAACGGACGAATGGTCGAGAGTGTCTGGGAGTCGACCGACGGGAGGTTGACCGCATTGGCTGGTGAACCGCCGTTTAAAACAGCAATCGCGGCTTCGGCTACTTCAACGCCGACATTTTCTTGTGCTTCAGCGGTTGACGCACCGAGGTGGGGAGAAAGGTGAGCTTTAGGAAGGGTGCGTAAAACATGGTCCTTGGCTAAAGGCTCATCAACAAACACGTCGAAACCACAGCCACCACATTGGCCTGATTGTAAAGCTTCTGCGAGAGCGGCTTCATCAACAATACCTCCGCGGGCACAGTTCACAATCTTTACGCCCTTCTTCATTTTCGCAAAAGCGGCTTTGCCAACCATGCCCTCGGTTTGGGCGGTCAGTGGCATGTGCACGGTAATGTAATCCGAAAGACCAAAGACTTCATCGAGAGTCGCCATCGTAACGCCAAGGGCTTTGGCACGGGCTTCGGTTAAGTAAGGATCGTAAGCGAGTACGCGCATTCCGAAAGCAATCGCGCGTTTAGCGACTTCTGCGCCGATTCGACCTAAACCCAGAACTCCCAGGCTTTTACCAAAGAGTTCGGTGCCAGAGAGAGTCTTTCGATCCCACTTACCTTCGCGCATTGATTGAATCGCTTCGGGTACTGGACGAGCGAGGGAGAGTAGGTGAGTGAAAGTGAGTTCGGCCGTGGCGATGGTATTGCCCGAAGGGGTGTTCATCACAATCACTCCGCGCTCAGTGGCAGCATCGACATCGATGTTGTCGACTCCTACGCCTGCTCGACCAACGCACACCAGACGAGGGGCGGCGGCTAAAACCTCACGGGTAATTTGTGTTTCCGAACGAACTAAAATGGCATGCACATCTTCGACGAGAGTGAGGATTTTTTCAGGGGAGGAACCATAGGCCTCAATGACCTCGTAGCCTGGTTGGGCTTTGAGGAGGGAAACTCCAGTGGGTGAAATTTTATCAGCAACAAGGACCTTAGGCATGGTAATAGGGAAATGGATGAGTGATTTGAGTCATAAATGCTCACCTTTGGCAATGGCAAGCCACTACCCAATCACCCTTGTCATAAGGCTTAAAATCGGCGGTGTGTATAATCCGCTAATTCGTAACATTCTGGGCTCATTTCCTCAAGAAAACGACAACGGTCAAGTGGGCGATACCCTTCGCCAGCAGTCGTGAAACGCGGAGTGAATAAGTAGAGGGTGTTTTCAGCCCGTGTACAAGCGACATAGAAGAGCCGTCTTTCCTCTTCAACATCCCCCTCGTCGATGGCACGTGTCAGGGGAAGTAATCCATCGGCGACACCAATGAGGAAAACAATGGGAAATTCCAATCCTTTCGACTGATGGATGGTGGTTAAACGCAAAGTGTCTTGTTCGGGCTCAGGTTTTTTATCGGATGTCTCGCCATTGAGGAGGATGACTTGGGCGACCAGATCTCCGAGGTCTTCAAATTTTGCCGCAAATCCAATTAAACTGATCAGGTCTTGTTCGCGGTCTTTCCAATCCGGGAAAAGGGTTTTGATGTGGGATCCATACCAACCCTCAACGCAGACCCGAACCGTTTCAGCCGGAGTGCGGGCAATTTTTTCCTCTTCCTTTTCGCGGGCGGCTTGAAAAAGGTCTCGCGCTGGTGAGGCGGGCGGTGCCTTCTGTTGGGCATTTTCAATGCCCTCTAACATATCTTCCAGTGTGATAGTAAGGTCTTGAAAATCGTCTTTAGCGATCTCGGTTACTTTCTTTAAGACAGCCGAGTCTCGCAAGGCACGGATGAGACCGCGACCTTGTTGGAGAGCCACTTCTTGTGCTGCGCGAATAATTTTATCTGCTGCAACAGGTCCGACTTTAGGTAATAAACAAAGTAAACGAGAGAGGGCTACCTGGTCATTGGGGTTATGAATGACGCGTAAATGAGCCAAAACATCTTTGACATGAATGAGGTCAAAAAACTTATGTCCGCTAGTAATCACAAAAGGAATACCAAGGGCATTAAGTTCCATTTGTAATTCGAGCGACTGGTAATGAGCTCGATATAAAATATGCATCTCAGACAAGGGGTGCCCTTCCTGATGAAGTTGAAGAATTTTTCTTCCGACAATTTTGGCCTGTTGCGATGTATCGCCTACGTTGAAAACCACAGGTTTATTGCCTGAATGACGCACTGCTTGCAGGTGGCGATCAAACCCATCGACGGCGGGTCGATGAGAAAGGATTTCGTTCGCAAAAGCTAAGATTTCTGGGGTGGAACGATAATTGGTATTAATCGTATAGATTTGAGTATGCGGATGTCGCTGAGGAAAGGTGACGATATTTTCCCAATCGGCACCACGCCAAGTGTAGATACACTGAGCGTCATCACCGACCGCCATGATTTGATGTTCAGCTGCGAGTAGATCGATAATCTTACTTTGCAATCGATTGGTGTCTTGGAACTCATCCACCAGAAGGTATTGAAAACGTCGGCGATAGTGCTCGAGGACGCTTCCATCGGTTTCCAGGAGTTTAAGCCACAGCACTAAAAGGTCATCGAAGTCGCAAACATTGCGCTCTTTTTTTGCACTCTCATAGGCCTCACAAAAACGGAGACATTTCTCCGAGCCACCTTTCATCCAATCGAGTCGTTCACGCAATACCTCTTCAACCGGTCGCAGGGTATTACGTGCATGAGAGTAAGCATCTAAAATAACGGGTGCCTTAGGGTTGGTCTTATCTTTGATGAAAGCACCATCTGCTTCTTTAATGATGCCTGAAAAAAGTTGTTCCGACTCTTTTTGATCGAGGATGGTAAAATCGGGACTTCGATTAACAACGGCGGCATGTCGACGAAGGATGCGTTGTCCAATCGAGTGAAATGTTCCTCCCCAGAATTGTCCGCGTGGTACACCGGTTAAGTCCTCGACCCGCTCCAACATTTCTTTGGCGGATTTATTGGTAAATGTGAGAAGAAGAATATCCCAAGGTTTAACTCCTTGGTGAAGTAGCCAGGCGACGCGATAAGTGAGCGTTCGTGTTTTACCTGAGCCTGCTCCAGCCAGGACTAACGCTGGTCCGCGTGGAGAAGTGACGGCGGCGTATTGTTCGGCGTTTAACTCTGCACGAAAATTGACAGGGGGTAGTCCGTCCACGGCTTAGGGTGCGAGGCGTTGACGTCGAGCCAGCAGGTCAAATTTAACGACCTGCTCATCTGCTTTGTAGGATGAGCGCACGAGGGGTCCGGATTCAACGTGTTTGATGCCAGCAGCGAGAGCCACTTTTTTCCACTCCGCAAATTCATCGGGGTGAACCCAGCGATCAATGGGTGCGTGCTCTTTGCTGGGAGAGAGGTACTGTCCGATGGTAAGAATGTCGACTTGGGCTGCCGCGATATCGCGAATCAATTGGGCAATCTCTTCGGATCGTTCGCCAATGCCCAGCATCACTCCTGTTTTAGTGATAAAGCCTCGGGATTTTGCATGTTTGAGAACCCAAAAAGAGCGATCGTAACGTGCGGTTTTGCGGACAGGACGTTGTAGTCGTTCAACGGTCTCTAGGTTATGGTTAAGAATATCTGGCCGGGCATCGAGCAGGGTGTCGAGATGCTCTTGCTCTCCACGAAAATCAGCCGGCAAAACTTCTATGGTGGTTGAAGGATTGCGATGGCGTGTGGCGCGGATGGTTGCGGCCCAAACGGAAGCACCACCATCTTTTAAGTCATCCCGAGCAACCGAGGTAATGACCACATGGCGAAGTTTCATTTGCGCAATCGACTCAGCGACACGGGCTGGTTCGCCGAGATCGAGTTCGCTGGGGCGACCAGAGAGAACTGCACAGAAGGTGCAGGAGCGTGTGCAGATGTTGCCCAGAATCATTACCGTGGCTGTTCCACGAGACCAGCATTCGCCGAGGTTAGGGCATTGGGCTGATTGGCAAACCGTGTGGAGTTTGTGTTCATCCACATTTTTCCTCGTCTCCAAGTAGTCGGGTCCACTGGGGAGTTGGGCGCGGAGCCATTCAGGTTTGCGGGCAGACTCAATCATTGGAGTTAAGTACCATTACGGATTATCGATATTTTTCAACTTAAACAAAAAGGGGCGTTCCCCTATCCGAGAACGCCCCTTTGCTATGATATCCTTAGCGGATTAGAAGGTCTTCTTCAGCGTGAAAGCGGTGAGACCATCAATGGTGCTGTCACCGTTGGAGTACACGAGAGAAGCAACGAGTCCAGCAACAGGGTAGGAGAGACCAACGGAGTAGTCGTCTACGGTGCTGTTAGAACCGCTAGAGTCTTTCCAACCATAGTGGAGGGAGAGATCAAGGCCCTTGATAGCAGGAATGCTGTATACGTAGCCGAGTTCATAGTAGTAACCATGGTCGGTGTAACCAGAACCAGAGACGCTGTTAGCAACTTCTTTGGAAACTTTGGCGGTTAAACCTGCATAAGAAGCAGCGACGTTAACTTCAGAGAAGGTGGAGGAAACGTCAGACTGATAGGTGTAAGCGATGTAGCCAACAGAGAGGTCTACTGAGCCAACTTTGAAGCCGTAGTTAGCATAGAGGTCAACTTCAGTGCCCGAAGAGAGGCTCGAAGCCCATACGCCAGCTGAGAGACCGCTGGAGTGAGCAACGTCGAAGCCGCCTTGAACGGCGATGCTGTTGTTGTTTTGGGAAACGCCACGCCAGACGTAGTTGCTGGTGAGGGCGATGTTAGCGCTTTGGCTCCAAGCAGAAGCAGGAGCGGCAGCAGGAGCGGCATCAGCGAAAGCCGAAGCAGCAACGAGGGTGAGGGTGGTGATAGAAGCAATATGTTTCATAAGCGATTCCCTACGTAACTATCTCCGTGCCAATGTCCAACAAAAGTTTTTCCTGATTAAATGCGGGCTCAATGGGGGTCTAGAAATGGGCACAATGCCCAAAAATAGCCCAAAAATACAGAAAAACCATGTCAAAATGCCACTTAAGTTCTTTGATTTAGGGCTTTTTTGTAGCAGGCGAGATAACTTTCAGCAGCAGATTTCCAACTGAACTGGCACTTCATTCCCTTTTTTTGCACTGCTTTGTAAGCCTTGGAGTCAGCATAAAGCTCGAGTGCCTGTGAGAGTGCCCACTCGATCGCTTTGCTGTCAGCATCATGGAAAACAATACCAGTCGCCTCTTTGCTTCCTGGTGTCCAAGGTTTAACGGTGTCGGCTAATCCGCCGGTCGATCGGACAATGGGCACGGTGCCATAGGCGAGTGAGTAGAGTTGATTTAATCCACAGGGTTCAAAGCGACTGGGCATTAAAAAGAAATCGGACCCTGCTTCAATTTGATGCGCGAGGGCATTGTCATAACCAAAGCGAACAGCCACTTGCAAAGGGAATTCTTCCGCTAAATTTCGAAATGCGTTTTCGAGTGCGATATCGCCGCTACCCAAAAGAACAAACTGGATTTTACCTTCCTGTAAAAAGCGACGCAGAGGGTGTAAGGTTAAATCCAAACCTTTTTGCTCCCACAAACGTGAAACCACGCCAATCAAGGGTAGGTTAGGATTAGGATCCAAGTTTAACTTTTTCTGCAGGTCGAGTTTACAGGCTTTTTTCCCGGCTAACTTTTTTTCGGAAAAGTTTTGTGCAATCTGTGGGTCGGTCTGGGGGTCCCAATCGTCACCATCTACTCCATTCAGAATGCCTTCGAGGTCGTTTTGGCGGCGACGAATGTATTCATCGAGTCCAAAGCCATAAGCAGGGGTGAGGATTTCTTTAGCGTATGTCGGACTGACCGTGGTCACCTTAGTGGCATGAAGAATTCCTCCTTTAAGGAAGTTGATGCCACCAAAGCATTCAAGCTCATCGGGATGGTAAAGCCATTCGGGGAGATTGAGAAAAGGTAGAATTCTCCGTCCATGGATGCCTTGGTGTTGGAGATTGTGTATGGTGAGAACCGAAGCGGTACGACCGAGAAAAGTGCCTTTGGCGGTGGTGTTTAAAAGAACGGGAACAAGTCCAGTGGTCCAATCGTGACAATGAATCACGTCCGGAATCCAATCCATCGCTAAACAAATATCGAGCGCCGCACGGCTGAGAAAAGCAGCTCTTTCACCAGCATCTTCCCGCGCAGGGTAAATTTCAGAAGAACCATAGTAGTCTTCATGCTCAATAAACCATGCTTCACATTTTTCCGTAACGTTCGTTTGTCGAATGCGACAGTGGGCTTTGGCGGGATCGCCTGCGACATGAACCTTGAGCGAGGGGATCAGAATAGGAAAATCTTCGCGACCAGCGATCGAGCCGTAAAGAGGGGTCACTACACGAATTTGGTGCTGTTCCTGTGCAAGAGCCTTAACCAAGCCTGCCGTTGCATCTCCCAACCCGCCCGCCTTTGACCAGGGCGTAAGTTCTGGGGTGATGTGTAAAATTTTCATGGGGACTGGGAAGGCGGAGGCGTGCTACGTCCCAATCGATTGATTAGTGGTACGCAGGCAAGCAGTAAGAGAAAGGCTAAGACCATAGAAGCGTTGCCGGCAAAATCATGCACGTTGCCGAGTTTCGAGAATTGCGGACTACCCATTTCCATTCCCCAGAAGTCATGCTCGAGCGAGCGGGATCCATGTTTTAGAGCGTAAAATGCCAAAAAGGCATTGCGAGCAATGTTAATCAGAATGGCAGCAAATCCGGCGCAGACGATGAGAAGAATCCGGCGAATAAGACTTCCCGGAAATCCGCCTTGCAGAAAAATAGCTCCTAAAAATGCACCGACAAAGATACAGGCGGAGAGAGAGCGAATGCCAGAGCAAGCATCGGCAATACCGACCGCATCTTGATTCGCAAACACGATGGTATTGCCTCGAACGGTAATCGTTTCTCCGGCGAGTCGCATTAATCCAGAAACGATCTCGGTAACATTGGTGAGAAGTTCGCCTTTGATTTTATTATC
>RFOO01000002.1 GCA_009926645.1 bacterium
CAAGCGGCTGCTGGCATTGCTCACGAAGAATTGGTTGTCCGTATGACCGGATGCCCCAACGGCTGCGCACGTCCTTATAATGCCGAAATTGGTTTCGTTGGTAAAGCTCCCGGAAAATATAACCTCATGCTGGGTGGAAATCGCGAAGGTACACGCCTAGCTCGCACTTGGCGTGAATCCGTTTTAGCAGACGAATTACCTGTCGCTATTGGCGAACTCTTTAAGCAATACGCAAAAGAACGTAAAGCAGGTCAGGCTTTTGGTGATTGGGCTAATGAAGCTACTATTTGGCCTACCCCTTCCACCCCTGCATAAACAGTCAAGGCATGGCCGAACTCGATCCCAGTCAGATTTTTGCTCTCGAGGAAAAGTTAGCGCTTTTCACTCCGGCTGATCGTCTGCGCTGGGCTTATGAGACGTTTGGTAATCGAGCAGGAATTGGTACCAGTTTTCAGCCAGCGGGTATCGTTATCATGCACTTGGCGAAGACCTCGCAGTTACCCATACCAGCTTTTACCTTAAATACCGGATTACTTTTTCCTGAAACTCTGGAACTCAAAAAGAAACTCGAAGAGTTTTTGGGAATTAAAATCGAAGAGGTTCATCCCGCACAAACCGTCGAGCAACAAGCAGCCAGCCATGGACCTGAACTCTGGAAGCGAGACCCTGAAAAATGCTGTGAACTTCGCAAAGTCGACTCACTGGGAAAGAAATTATTTGAACTCGATCTTTGGATTACTGGTATGCGCCGTGACCAAAGTGCGGAACGTGCCTCGACCCCTTTGTTGAGTTTAGCGGCTCGCCCCGATCATTCCGACGTCTGGAAACTCAATCCGCTCGTGGAATGGAGTCGCGACCAAGTCTGGCAATACCTCAAAGACCATCACCTTCCCTATAACCCATTACATGACCGTGGCTATCGCTCGATTGGCTGCTGGCCCTGCACGCAACCCACCCAAGGCGGAGACGAACGAGGTGGGCGCTGGCCAGGATTCGAGAAAAAAGAATGCGGCATTCACACTAAAAATCGAAAAATTTAATTATGTCACGAAACGCTCAAAATGATCACCTGACGCGCCTCGAGCAGACGTCCATTCACATTTTCCGCGAAGCCTTTGCTAACTTTCGCTCGGTTTGCATGCCTTGGTCGATGGGGAAAGATTCCAACGTCCTCATCTGGTTAGCCCGCAAAGCTTTCTGCGGTAAAATTCCTTTTCCTCTCCTACATATCGATACGACCTACGAATTCCCAGAAATGTATGAATTCCGGGAAAAGGCCAAAGCGATTCACGGCATCGATTTGATTGTTCGTGTTAACGAAGACGCTATTCGTCGAGGCATTGGTTATGCAACCCATGACCCCGTGACTGTAACTCATGAGTTAAAAACCGTTCCACTTAAAGCAGCGATTGATGAGTTTAAATGGGATGCCTTGGTCACGGGCATCCGCCGCGATGAAGACCCCACTCGTGCTAAAGAACGTTGGTTCTCTCCTCGCTCGGCGGAAGGTGTCTGGGATTACAAAGATCAACCACCCGAATTCTGGGGGCAATTCGCCTCCACCGCTCCCGAAGGTGGACACGTTCGTGTTCAACCACTCCTTGAATGGACTGAACTCGACATCTGGGAATACATTCGCCGCGAAAATATTCCGAACCCAACCCTCTACTTCGCTCGAAATGGAAAACGTTTCCGTTCTCTAGGCTGCCATCCCATCACCCACCCCGTCGATAGCCCAGCCAGCAATATCGATGAAATTATCGAAGAGCTAAAGCAAACTCGTGTAAGCGAGCGTGCAGGTCGTGCTCAAGATCACGTCGGTCGCAATGCCATGCAAGCACTGCGCGCCAAGGGTTTCATGTAATCTTTAATCCCACTTTCTATGTCTGCTCCTTCTGCTAACCTTTCTCCGCAAACCTCCAAGTCTGGTTCAACCGATATCGAAGACTTGCGCAAAATGCACGTCGTTGTGGTTGGCCACGTCGACCACGGTAAATCGACTTTCGTTGGACGACTTTTACACGATACCGACTCACTGCCTAATGGAAAAATCGAACAGGTACGTCGCAACTGTGCCGCCGAAGGCATGGACTTTGAATATGCGTTCTTGCTCGATGCTCTCCTCGAAGAACAGGAGCAAAACATCACCATCGATACCACGCGTATTTTCTTCCGTACTCAAAAACGTGCCTACGCCATCATCGATGCTCCAGGTCACAAGGAATTCCTCAAAAACATGGTCACGGGTGCGGCCAGTGCCTCGGCTGCCCTCTTGCTCATTGATGCCAGCGAAGGCGTGATGGATCAATCACGTCGCCACGCATTTCTCCTTTCACTTTTAGGAGTCAAACAGCTGGTTGTTTTAGTCAATAAAATGGACTTGGTAAAATACGACCAAGCCACTTACGAAAAAATTAAGACCGAGTATACCGCTTTCCTAAAATCTCTTGGTCTTACCGCGGTTGATTTTATTCCGATCGCCGCAAAACACGGCGAGAATATCGTCAACCGATCTCAGCCGATGTCGTGGTGGAAAGGTCCGACGGTGGCAGAGGCTTTAGACAACTTCCGTCACGAAGATGATTTAACAGGCCTACCTTTACGTCTACCCATCTCTGACATCTATCGCTTTGACCACCGTCGCATTATCGCTGGGCGCGTTGAAGCAGGTGCTATTCGACCTGGTGAAGAACTGATTTTTCAACCAGGGGGACGACGCAGCACTGTTCGCACTTTTGAAGACTGGCCTGGTCCATCCCGAGAAGTCGCAGGAACAGGCGATTCCGCCAATTTCACTCTGACCGAACAAATTTTCGCAGAACGCGGTCAAGTCGTTTCTCATATTCACAACCAACCACGCGTTGGACGTGAGTTCCGTGCCCGCATCTTCTGGCTCGGTAAAGAACCTCTTCAAACCAACAAAACTTACCGCCTGCGTTTATTAACGCAAAATGTTGAGGCCGTTGTCGCTAAAGTAGAAAAAATCACAGATGCGGCCACCTTGGAATCCATTCAAGCCACGAGCGTGCCACGCGATTCAATTTGCGAAGTCACCATCCGTGCGGCTCGACCTATCGCCTTTGATTTACATCACGAATGTGCCATCACTGGCCGATTCGCCGTTGAAGACGCTGGCCGAATTAATGGTGGAGGGATCATTCTCGAAGCACGTACCGAAAAAACCACTCGGGAAGGTAAAGTCACTTCAGCCGAACGTGCAGCCCGAGCTGGCCATGCTCCTGCCGTGATTTGGTTTACGGGTCTTTCTGGTTCTGGAAAATCCACCATTGCTGAAAATGTTGAACGACGACTTTTTGATGCGGGTCGTCAAGTTGTTCGCGTTGATGGCGATGATTTACGTACCGCTCTTAATCGTGACTTAGGATTTTCCGCAGCGGATCGTGCCGAAAGCGTTCGCCGTGCTTCTGCCGTAGCAGGTCTTTTTGCAAATGCTGGCAAAATCACTTTAGTCACATTGATTGCTCCGCTGGCTGCCGATCGTGCTAAGGCGCGTGCCGCATTAGCCAACCATCCTTTCATCGAGGTATTCGTTGATGCCCCCTTAGAAATTTGTGAATCGCGCGACGTCAAAGGCCTTTACGCCAAAGCACGTCGAGGTGAAATTGCTGAATTCACTGGTATCACCTCACCCTACGAGGCACCTGAATCACCCGAAGTGCATATCCGAACCGACAAAGTCTCTACCGACGAAGCGGTTAAACTCGTGCTCGATGCTTTAGATAAGATTCAAGAATCAAAAGCAGAAGACTGGGAAGTTTAAGGCTATTTACGACATTATCGTCCATGAGTGCAGAATAAACCCTGCACGCATTGACTCAGTCTCTGATTCGTCTATGATAATAAGCGATGAAGTTACTGCATATCGATGCTTCGCCTCGCACGGTGCGCTCGATTACGCGTCGCCTTAGCTCGGGATTCGTCAAATCATTACGACTTAAAAACGGAGACCTCCGAGTGGTTCATCGTGACGTGGGACACCACCCTCCCCCTTTCATCTCCGATGCTTGGGCGGGGGCCGCTTTTGCCCAAGCTGAACGCAACGATCCAGCCATGAAAGGCCTCCTGCATCAATCCGATGAACTCGCACAAGAGGTTTTAAATTGCGATGCACTCCTTATTGCTTCCCCCATGCACAATTTCACCATTTCTGCGTCTCTCAAAGCGTGGATTGATCACATTGTGCGTGCCGACTTAACTTTTAAAATCACAGAGCAAGGACCTGTTCCACTCGTGCACGGGAAAAAGGCTTTGGTTGTCACCTCACGCGGTGGTTATGTCGCGGGAACTGCCTACGATTTCCAAGAACCTTATTTACGAACCATTCTCGGTTTCATCGGCATCACCGATATCACCTTTGTTCACGCCGAAGGTGTAAACAGCTCCGATGAAGAGCGTGAAAAAGCCATCACCACTGCCTCTGCACAACTTCTTGAAATCGCTAAAAAATGGTAACCGCACCATTTGCCGACTGTCCTTATTCATGGAAACGCAGGCGAGGCTTAGGCCCGTCTTTAACTTTCGGTAGTTGATCGGGACGATGCAAAGATAGTCCCGACTGTAAATCTGACTTACCCCGCCACGGACGCGTCAAGCCCGTGCTACCTGGCCGCACGACTTCGCGACCTAAGCGAGCATTCAAAGCATCAACCGCTTGCATTAAACGACTCCGCTCTGGCGGAGGAGATTGGTCCAATCCAGTCAGCGTCGTCTGAACGGCAGAAGCAGACGAAAGGCCCTGTAGAAGAATCCCACATTTTTTATATAAACAGCTGGTACGAAAAATAGTTTGTAGAATTCGGCGTGCGCTCGCACACCAGATGCGTGCATCATCGGTAGGAAACTCTCTAACTTCTTCGGCTTGCGCCTGATATTGCTCCTGATCAACTCGATGCCTGTTGGTTCTTAAAAAAACGACCAAGGATGTAGCTAATAATCCATCCTCACGTAATTTTTCGGCACCGCGAGCAGCATGTGTAGCCACCGCTTCCGCTAGATCGTCAAAATGTGTAATCGATCGGCCAAATGAACGTGAGACCATAATGCTTTTTCGAGCTTCAGGATTTTCCTGCATTTCATGGCAAGGTATGCCACGTAACTCCAAGGCTAAGCGTTCGCCGACCACGCCAGCCAGACGACGCACAAAGGGTGGATCAACGTTCGTTAAGTCATTCGCAGATAAAATACCGTGAGCACGAAAACGCGTAGCCAAGCCAGATCCAATTCCCCAGACGTCTTTAATTCCTACCCCTGCAAGAAAGTCTTTTCGACCTTCAGGCGAGTAAGGTACAACGAGACAACCGCCCGAGCTTTTATCTGTCTTCGCACGCTCGTTCGCGAGTTTACATAATACTTTCGTTGCCCCCATACCAATCGAGACGGTGATACCCGTGCGTTGTAAAACATCAGCTCGGATGCGTAATCCTAAAGCTCTTGCTTCTGCCTCAGGCATGTCAGGAAACCCCAAGAAAGCTTCATCAATTGAATAAGGCTCAAAATCGCGTGCATGCTCTGCCAACACCGCCATTACTCGCTCCGAAAATTCACCATAAACAGAAAAATTAGAGGAAAAAACTTTTACTCCCTGTGCTTCACAAATTCGTCGAACCTCAAAAAAAGGCGCCCCCATTGGAATACCCAAAGCCTTGGCTTCGGCTGAACGGGCCACGATACATCCATCGTTATTTGAGAGAATGACAATAGGCACACCCTGGAGCGACGGATTAAGTACACGCTCACATGATGCATAAAAATTATTACAATCGGCGAGGGCTCGGAGCATAGTGCTTAACAACGTCGAACCACTGCTACTACGACGCCCCAAATACGAAATTGATTACCCTGTAGAAAAGGGTGCTTTGGCCAATGTCGACTTTCGGCGCGTAAACACCACTGACCTTCAGTCGTCTGATCGAGTCGCTTAACCGTAAATTCACCATTCACTTCAGCCACCACAACCGACCCCACGCGAGGTGAGGCAGCTTTATCAACCGCAATCATATCCCCTGGCAAAATGCCGGCTTCTGACATCGATTCGCCTTCTACGCGTAAAAAGAAAGTTGAAAGCGGGCGACGGATCAGGTGCTCGTTTAAATCGATTTTCCTTTCACTGTGATCATCCGCTGGAGAAGGGAAACCAGCAGCCACTCGGCTATCGAGTAGAGGGAGTGCCAAGGCGAGGCGGGGCGCATAGTCGATAATCACATTCTTATCTAACATATGAACAAATGTTCATCATTTCTTATCGAGGGTCAATCCTCTAAAAATGGAGATATTAAAAAGGCGGACTCCCTCAGGAACCCGCCTTTTCAAAGGGAATAATCCCAAAAAAACTTACGAAACGGTCAAGGCTGTGACCTCAGCACGAATCTTCTCCGCGAGTGCGGTAGAAAGGTAGCGCTCACTCGGACTGCAGGCGATCGTTACGATACGCTTACCTGCAAACTCAGGACGCTTCGCTAATTGCATCGCTGCAAAGATATTAGCACCCGAGGAAATACCTACCGCCAAGCCCTCACGTGCCGAAACATCGAGTGCCGTGGCAAAAGCATCTTCATTGGAAACTTGAATCACTTCATCAAGAAGCGAGATATCGCAATTCTTGGGCACGAAACCAGCGCCGATACCTTGAATTTTGTGAGGTGCAGGTTGCACAGGTTGACCACTGCGAGTTTGGGTAATCACAGGGCTGGCCGAAGGTTCAACAGCAATCGCTAAGAATTTGGAGTTACGTCCTTTGATTACCGAGGCAACGCCAGTGATGGTTCCGCCCGTGCCAACACCAGCCACGATTGCGTCAACTTTGCCTTCCGTATCAGCCCAAATTTCTTCGGCCGTCGTACGACGGTGCACTTCAGGGTTAGCAGGATTATCAAACTGCATCGGCATGTAAGCCGAACTACCTAACTCTTCACGAATCTGCGTTGCACGTTCAATCGCTCCGCGCATACCTTTCGCACCAGGAGTGAGAACAATTTCGGCACCCAACATACGAAGGAGAACGCGACGTTCAACCGACATCGTTTCAGGCATCGTTAAAACACATTTGTAGCCACGAGCAGCAGCAACGAAAGCGAGGGCAATACCCGTGTTACCCGAGGTCGGCTCAACAATGGTTCCTCCTGGCTTGAGTAGGCCATCGCGCTCTGCGGCCTCAACCATAGCACGCCCAATTCGATCCTTAACACTGGAGAGAGGGTTGAAATACTCGAGCTTGACCAAAATTTCAGCCTTTAGTCCCTCGGTAACCTTATTCAAACGCACAAGAGGAGTGCGACCAATGGTTTCCAAAACGTTTTTGTAGATTGGCATGATTAAAAGGTGATAAGTTAGGTAAACTTTATAAAATTAACCCCTCTTTTCCGCAAGAAAAAACCCAGTAAAAACTGGGTCATAAAGGAAATTAGTAACGCTTTTTAGGCGGTGCCGCATCCAGAGGACGCGGATTAAAATCGCGCAAACGGAAGATAATTCTTGCTTGGGTCAAATCCGCTGGACTCATCTCAACCTTCACCCGATCTCCGGGATTGATTCGAATAAAGTTTTTGCGGAGACGGCCAGAAATTCGACCCAGAACCACATGCTTATTGGGAAGCTCGATTCGGAACATTGTTCCAGGGAGGACTTGGAGGATTTTACCTTCGAGTTCGATAACGGGTTCTTCTGCCATGCTTAATTAGGCTTCTAAACATGCAGGGTTAGGCTGGGAGTCAATCTCAGTCGTTGCTTATCGCCCTACCCGCTTGCCAACGGCAAAAGGGTCTGAAAAATGATAAAAATGACTGGAGAAAGCCAAATCCCCCCTTCTGGGCTTGTTTGTCCTTTCGAGAAACTGCGTCCCTCGCAGCTCATTCGAGATGATGCCTTTTTCATGTCATTGGCCTTCAACTTGGCGGTCGACGCTTGGAGAATCGATGAGGTGCCGATTGGCGCAATCATCGAACGTGGAGGCGAAATCATCGCAGCAGCCCACAATGAAGTCGAACGTACAGGCGATCCCACAGCCCATGCTGAGATTTTGGCAATCACCCAAGCCTCGAAAAAAATCGGGGACTGGCGCCTCAACGACTGTACTCTTTATGTGACCAAGGAGCCTTGTCCAATGTGCTCGGGAGCCAGTATCATGAGTCGACTGGGTCGGGTAGTCTATGCCTGGGGTGATCCTAAAATGGGGTGCATGGGAGGTGCCACGGAACTGCATTCGTTGCCGAAACTTAATCACCGCGTAACGGTTACACGGGGAATCCTTGAAGACCCTTGTCGCGAAATCTTGCAGGCGTATTTTGTCATGAAACGCGGTAAAGATTTAGCCAACTAAACTTGACCACTTTTCACTTTCACCCTCGCTACTCGATGTGCATCGACGACAATTTATTAAAAATAACCTCACCCTAATAGCCACACTTGCAACCAATCCTGCTTTAATATCTTCATCACCTCCCTCCATGAACTACACCCTCCCTGCCCTTCCTTACGCTCATAATGCCTTAGAGCCTCACATTGATCAAATGACAATGGAGATTCACCACGGCAAGCATCACCAAACTTATGTGACCAATCTGAATGCCGCTCTAGCCAAAGAACCCCATTTCCAAGCTGGCTCCGATGTCGATGCCCTCATCGCTGATTTAAGCAAAGTCCCCGAGTCCATTCGTACGGCCGTGCGCAACAACGCAGGTGGTCATGCTAATCATACTCTCTTCTGGAATCTTCTCTCACCCAATGGTGGTGGCGAGCCTGTTGGGCATGGCTTATTGTAAAAGCCGATAAGACTTTGGCCGTCACCTCCACTCCCAATCAAGACAGCCCCCTGATGCATGGCATTGCCGAAGTAACGGGTAAACCTGTCTTAGCCTTGGATGTCTGGGAACACGCTTACTACCTTAAATATCAGAACCGTCGTCCCGATTACGTGGACGCTTTTTGGAAAGTCGTGGATTGGAAAAAAGCGAACGAACTTTACACTCAAGCCCTTCGTTAAAGGTCTTCTTATTCCGTTCACAAAAAAGCGACCTTGCGGTCGCTTTTTTGTTTTTCTGTTTTATTTAACTTCAACTTCCTCGACGAATTTCCGAACCCTCAAAACGAATCGAAATACGCCAAACTTTTTTCAAACGCGTTTTTACCTGTCCGGTTTTTAAGTCAAAGGACTCAGGAATCTCGATGCGATGCTGATCGACAACGGCATGGAATCCGCGCTCGGAAAAGACATCGATGAACATGGCAATAGCTAAGGGGTCATCAAAAACCGTGGTTTCGATATTGATGTGTGCCTGACCCGAAATCGCATGAGCGCGAATGATGGGTAAGAATTTTTCCGTAATCACCGCAATCACCTTACGGAACAACTCCGTATGACGTTCAGCATAGTCATCCAAACGACTCACCAAATCCTGCCGAGCATGTTGCACAATCTGAGACGAAAGAGGAATCGGAGAAATTAAATCGTAAGTCTCTTCAGATAATTCCAAAGAACTTTGGTACTGTAATTCCTTAATGATACGGGCTTGGACCTCGGGCAATGAGCCATGGGCGTTGATAAAATGATAATGGAAAATATCGCGCAACGACTGCAAAGGCTCATAAGTCCGCTCTTTAAAGACACGGTAACGATTGCGTGCGGCTTCGGCACTTAGGTCAGTCTTCCGCACCTCTTGTAGCACACCACCCTCGCTCGCCGCCTTTTTATTAGCCTCCAAAGCTTGTTCACCGCGTAATAACTGACGGCGCACCGATTCATTTTCATCCACAAAAAGGACTAAAATATGAAAATGTGGTTTGGGGAAACGAACTGCCTCAGGGGTATTGCGGAATTCTTGGCGCAAATCATTTAACCGTGCAAAAAGCATTTTTAAGCATTCCACCTGCACCATCGAGCGAGGAAAACCATCGACGACTGCCCCCGTCACATACTTCGGCTCAAGTAATTTACGGAAAAGTAATTCAACCACTTCGCGGTCACCGACCAACATACCTGCATCAATTCGCTTCTTCGCTTCGGGACTGGAGAGAAGATCGCTGATGACAATCGGTTCAGCCCCATAGTCGCGGTACTGCAAAATAAATTGAGTGTTCGTGCCCTTACCAGCACCAGGTGCGCCATTAAGCCAAAAAATTTCCCGAGGAAAAGAGAGTTTGGCTCGTCCAAATTCACGCTCTAAACCAGACCAAACGGCATCAAAAATAATCTGGGCATCTTTGACCTCGAGGTCGGATACCGCACTGCCGTTGGACTTGCTGAGAGCTTCGCTCATAGGGGGAAGAAGATTTTACATAAACGTCACTCAACAAACTGCGAGGCAAAAAGGGGGCTATTGTGAACCCGACTTAAGGGTCTCAACCTGGTCTGAACCTGGACGGACAAAGGGCAGCCCAGGCTCATCTGAACGATTACGCCTAAATTGATAGCGGTTAATGTCCTGCATGGATAATTCCTGCAATGTTTTGGGGGCAAATTGCTCTTTGGCTGGAAGAGGGGCCACGGAAAACTTACTGTTCTTTTCGGTAGTCAACCGCTCATCGACTCCTGCGATATCCGTCATCTTTCGAGACCAAAGGGATTCTTTGCGCTCGATGGTTTTAATCTCAATGGTGTTTTTCGGACGAGGCTCACCTCGATCAAAGGAATCTGCAACTTCGATGTCTGATTTGACTCGTCCAAACGTATCATACTTACCATGCCAACTATCAAAACTAAGTAAGTTCGCCTCACGCGAATAAGGCTTATCTTCCGTCAATGTAGCATTTCTAACCTCGTATCTTTTCTCTAATAAATCAGAGCCCTTACTGGCTTTTTTCAAGGCCGCATTAAAATCAACCGAGTTATCTACCATCTTTACTCCACCCTTGCCTTCAACTGAAAAAGGTAACTTGCGACCATCGGCTGTATACATGCCCTGAGACATAGGAGGTCCAACCGGCTCAACACTAGGCTTCGCCACGGGAGAACGAGTAACTTCGGGCAAAGGACGAGCTTCAACTTTTTTAGTCGGTAAAGGATTAACGAGATTAGATTCAATCACTCTTCCCTCTTCATCGTAATGGATGAACTGCTTACCTTCGATACCACCCTCGCTGCTCGCTGTATAGCCCGCACGCTTAGGTGCCCCAGCAGTTTGCTGTGCATGCAAAGCTGAGAGCCCTAAAAAAAGAGCAGAGAAAATGGAAAGTAACCCACGCAAAGTAAGTTTAGTGTGGGCACTTTAATAAAAATCTCAATCTCGAGTTAACGTGGAATCGGCTGGGATTTCGTGTGCCAAATCTTCTTGGCGTAATCGTTTATGGAGCGATCGGAGGAGAATTTGGCACAACGCGCAACGTTGCGAATGGCCATGGCAGCCCACTTTTGGGGGTCAGCAAATGCCTCCTCCGCCTTCGCTTGGGCAGCCACGTAACTACGGAAGTCCGCCAAGACCAAATAGGGGTCGCCACCTTCAACAAGGGAATCGACCACGGGTGACAAGACGCCAGGTTGCTCGGGTGTAAAGTAATCGGAACGGAGCCAATCCAAGAGAGCAGCCAATTCCGGGTCTTCATTCAAGACAGCGCGAGGGTCGTAACCTCGAGCGTAAAGTTCGGCGACTTCGTCGACTTCGAGTCCGAAAATAAAGATATTCTCATCACCGACTTCTTCATGAATTTCGACATTGGCACCATCCATTGTGCCAATCGTCACCGCTCCATTGAGAGCAAGTTTCATATTTCCCGTGCCCGAAGCCTCTTTGCCAGCCGTCGAGATCTGCTCCGATAAATCGGCAGCAGGAATAATCTGCTCAGCCAAGGAGACACGATAATCGGGCAAGAAAACAACCTTCAATAAACCCTTCACTCGCTCGTCATGATTAACAATCAAGGCAACGCGGTTAATGGCATGGATAATATGCTTAGCCAACGCATAACCCGGCGCAGCTTTTGCACCAAAAATACAGACTCGAGGTTGAACTTGTGCCTCTGGGTTATTTAAAATTTTCCGATACAAATAAAGAATGTGCAGAAGATTCAGGTGCTGACGCTTATACTCATGCAAACGCTTGATCTGGACATCAAAGAGCGCATCGGGCGAAACCTCGACGCCAATGAGTTCTTGAATACGGGTCGCGAGTTTAACTTTGTTAGCCCGTTTAATCGCCATAAACTCTTTCTGAAAGGCTGGGCGATCCGCCAAGGCATCGAGTTTGAGTAATTGCTTGAGATTTGTTTCCCACCCCTGACCAGCAGTCTCGTCACAAAGTGCAGCTAAGGCAGGATTGCAGCCCCTAATCCATCGACGGGGGGTTACACCATTAGTTACATTGACGAATTTACCCGGCCACAGTTCATCAAAACTGGGGAAGAGATGAGCCCGTAAGAGTCGGGTGTGTAATTCAGCAACGCCATTGACGTGATGCGATCCCACCACGGCTAAATGGGCCATCCGAACGCGCTTAACCCCACCTTCCTGAATAATGGAGAGTTCTGATTTTTTCGCATCATCGCCAGGCCACTTCCGCTCCACTTCCTCTAAATGACGACGATTAATTTCGTAAATAATTTCTAAATGACGTGGGAGTACTTTTTCAAACAGTGGCAGAGACCATGACTCGAGGGCTTCCGGTAATAAGGTGTGATTGGTGTAACTAAATACTTGGGTACAAATCTTCCAAGCATCCTCCCAGGTTAAACGATTTTCATCCACTAAGAGACGCATCAATTCCGCCACCGAAACCGCAGGGTGCGTATCATTCAACTGAATCGCCACCTTTTCAGGTAAATTAGACCAATCCTTATTCGAACGTAAATGGCGTCGTAAAATGTCCTGCAAGGAACAAGAGACGAAGAAAATTTGCTGAACTAAACGTAGTTCTTTCCCGCTTTCCGTACTGTCATTGGGATAAAGGACGCGGGAAACAGTTTCACTCGCATCTCGTTCATGCACCGCCTCGACATACCCACCACGGTCAAAAGCTCGAAAATCGAACTCCGTAGTGGCCCGCGACTCCCATAGACGCAGGAAATTCACGCTGCTCGCATTAAATCCAGCAATCGGAACATCCCAAGGCACACCGACCAAATCCTTGGTGTCCACGAGTTCAGCCTGATGGTTACCGCGATCATCAATCCGATTGACCACTCGACCGTATAGCGGGACACGAACGCGGAAGTTAGGACGACGAATCAACCAAGGGTTGTTGTTCTCTAACCAAGCATCGGCGACTTCAACCTGACGACCTTGGACAAAGGTTTGTCGGAAGAGACCAAATTCATAATGAATTCCATAACCAATCGCAGGAATATCCATCGTGGCAAGCGAGTCCAAGAAACAAGCAGCCAATCGACCTAGACCGCCATTACCCAAACCCATATCAGCTTCCTCATTAGCAACCGTCTCTAAATCTTGTCCTAAACTTTTTAAAGCCGCTGCCGCCGCTTTACGCACACGCAAATTGACCAAATTATTTGAGAGCACCCGACCCATCAAATACTCCAAAGATAAATAATAAACTCGACGCACATTCTTATTCACGTGCACGGTCTGAGTAGAGATGTAACGCTCCAAGGTTAAATCTCGAGCCGCCATACAAGTCGCCAACCACCAATCGTTGCGACTCGCTGTAACGGTATCTCGAGCAAAAGTGCTTTTGAGGTGACGAAGAATAGCTTCGCGAAACTCTTGCGCAGAAGGAGTAGCCAAGGACGATACGTAGGACTTCTTTTTCGCTACCTTCGCCTTGGCTTTGGTTTTCGTTTTTAAAGGGGTTTTCTTGGACGGAGACATGGAGGAATTAAACACAACTTAAGATAAGCCACAAGCGAGCCAAAACCGTGTCAACCCTGTGCCAGTTGGCGTAAGGTGTTTAAATCTAGCTTACCCGTGCCCAAAATGGGAATCTTAGGTACTTTCTTAAACACTTTTGGAATCCACAAATTGGGCAACCCTGCCGTCACCAGAGAGACTCGCACAGACTCGGAGTCGATATCGAGCGTGTGAATAACGACGAGGTGCTCGCCTTTGACCGCATCCGTCCGTGCCGTAACCGCCAAAACCCAGTCCGACTGCCCTTCGCACCCTAAAACTTTCAGCAAAGCTTGCTCGACCAATCCATGTGGCACCATTTCACCCCCAATTTTAGAAAAACGGGATAATCGACCCGACAAATAAAGAAAGCCTTCTTCATCCATTCTCCCCAAATCGCCAGTGCGATACCAGCCTTGTTCCAAAACTTCATCGGTCCGAGATGGATCGTTTAAGTACCGCGAAAAAACATTAGCACCTTTTACCTCTAAAAGACCCACTTCTCCTGGAGGTAAAAGTTCACCCGAATCGACCTGTCGGAAACGAACAGCGACGCCCATTACTGGACGACCTACAGAACCAGGGACATTGCCCTTCCAAACTCCTTGCGGAGCAGTCTCATCAAGATGATTGGGCAAATTAACCGATAGCACTGGGCTGGTCTCGGTAATTCCATAACCCTCCAACAAAGGCGTCTCCAATTGTTCGAGAAACGCTGTCGCTAAATCTTCAGGTAATTTTTCAGCGCCAACGACAACCCACTCTAAAGAGGCAAAATCCTTCGCCTGTGCCCGTCTCAAATAAGGCCTAATAAAAGTAGGCGTGCCCACATGGACAGTAATCTTTTCATCCCGAATCGCTTGCACCGCTGCCGCTGTATCTAACGGCGAAGGTATCGTGACCACTGTCGCATCACGCGTTAAGCAATACCAAAGCCCGACCGTAAATCCGAAACTATGAAAAATGGGCAACCCCGTTAATAAGAATGCACGGGAGGGTAAAATATCCGCGTCTTCAATCTGTCGCAAATTCGCCAGTAAGTTGCGATGCGAAAGCACCACGCCTTTTGGCTCGCCCGAACTTCCGCTCGTAAAAAGCAATGCGGCCTCGCGATTTCCACCTTCAACCGGAACACCACAAAGTTTTGCCAATATCCAAGAAGGCAAAAGCCGAGCCCCTAACACCCACCAGATAATTTTAACCCGCGATAACTTTAATAAAAAATCTGCCACATCGATGACCTGATTACCCCAAGGGAAATGAGGAAATTTTTCGTTTATTTTTTCCTGAAACACCGATGCCGTTATAACCCAATCGACTTCGGCACGCGATAAACACGAAGAAATTTGTTCACGCCCCAAAGTGAAATTAATATTCACCGGAATTTTATCAGCTAAAAGACAAGCCGTGTTCGCTACGGTCGCACCAACACCTGGAGGCAAAACAATCGCGACACGCTTGGACTTAACTTTTTTCTTAAGATACTGAGCCAAGAGATAGGACAGCGACCATAGGACTGCTCCGGTAAAGGGTCGACGTTGCTGGGTGCGATCGATCAAAACAACCTGCCCTGCCTTACTGGATAAGCCACGAACAATATCTTGCGCTAAATGCCCCTGCAAAGAGGGGCGCATGGCAAAGGCCTCAGCCGCTAACTCCAACAAGCGGTAGCGCGTTGTCGCATGCTCCGTGGCGACATAGGGTTGACCGACCACCACCGTTATCGGGCGTCGAAAATGCTTGGGCATTTTCCAAAAAAACTTTCCGCCATGGAAACTAAAAATCGATCCCCACAATCCATCAATCGCCAGAGGAACCAATGGCACTCCCGCCCGACGTGCAATCAGCTCATAACCTCGTCGAAGCGCGGCTATGCTTCCATTACGCGTAACGTGACCCTCTGGAAAAATACAAACAATTTCACCCGACTGCAAAGCTTCTGCGGCTTTTTGAATAGCCTCTTTCGCTTTCTCTTCCGCCACCGGAATCGTGTTCATCGTGCGCATAACCCAGCGCATCAAGAAATGTCGCTCAAATCCTTCCCAAGAAAGGAAACGAATCGGGCGTCGAGCGACAACACCGAGAATCACAACATCGACATAAGAAACATGGTTACAAAGCAATAAAACGCCGCCTTCCGCAGGAATGTTTTCTATACCCTTGGTCCTGACCCGGTAGAAAATTTTAACGATGACAGAACTAAGGGCTCTCACCACACCATAGGCCAAACCCATCCTACGATCGCGTCGCAAAATTTGACTGCCTACATAAACCAATAAGGCAATCAATACGATGCCCATGAGGGATAAACCTGCGTTTAAAGTGAGTGCGAAAAAACCCATCAGCCATCTGAGATAAAGCAACTACTCCGCGGGGAGCAAGCCGAGTCCTTTCAAGGTTGACCCTGTCTTCGAAAACGATGCCTTCATTCGTCTTGATGCGCGAGTACATCCTCAGGCGGATACTCCTGATTCCTCTGACCTTTGTCGGAATCACTTTCATCGCCTTTTTAATGACACGACTGGTTCCAGGTGGACCGATTGAACGTGCCATGGCTGAAAAACTTCAGGCCAAACAAAAATTCACCCTGCAACCTTCTTCGAGTGGCCCCGCTTCTCCCGAAGAACTCGATAATCTAAAACGCCAATATGGTTTTGATCGTCCACTTTGGGAGGCTTATGCGATTTGGTTGGGAGTCTATCCTGGACCTAGTTCATGGGCCGTGGCACGGGTCAACGATCTTCAACCTATCTCAGTCGAAGTTAAATCATCACAAAAAAGTATTCTTTTATCCCTGCAACCTAAGCCTGAGGGTAAATGGGAAATTCGTGATAGCCAAAAACGCCTGCTCGATGACTGGGTTATCGAAGATGCCCCTCTCCCGCAGGATCCGAATCCTGCTCGTCGCATCTGTGTTTATCAACCGCAGTTGAACGGAATCATCCAAGGCAATTTTGGCACTTCCACCCAAAGCGATAAAAGTGTTTTAAGTATCATTGCCGAAAAAATCCCCCTATCGGCTTGGTTTGGATTTTGGGGAATGACTTTGGCCTACCTCATTGCCGTGCCTTTAGGAATTTATAAAGCAAAACACCATAACCAATGGAGTGACACTTTTTCATCCTCATTACTTTTCTTCGGCTTCGCCATCCCTGGATTTATTTTAGCACTCGCGAGCCTCTATTTGCTTTGCTTCAAAATCCCCCTCTTTCCTCATTCGGGATTTAATTGGGATGAACCGATCCGCTCGACAATTCTTCCGTTAGTCTGCCAAACCGTAGGAGCTTTTGCATCGATGACACTGTTTATGAAGAACAGTCTCATGGATCAGTTACAATCCGACTATATGCGTACGGCCAAAGCGAAAGGCGTCAGCGAAACCCGTCGTCTTTACGTTCACGCCCTACGAAATTCACTCATTCCTTTAGCAGCTAATTTTGGTCAAAATATTGGCTTTTTTCTCACTGGTTCATTCCTCATCGAATACACTTTCGACATCGATGGCATTGGATTACTGAGCTACGATGCTTTAGTGCAACGCGACTTTCCCGTATTTTTAGGCCTACTGACACTTTCAAGTTTAGTTCTATTAATTGGAAATATTCTCTCGGATCTGTGTGTGGCGGCGATTGATCCACGAATTCGATTCGAAAAATGATTTCTCTCAGCCCCATCACTCAACAACGCTGGCAACGATTCCGTTCTTTGCGCAGAGGCTGGTGGTCTTTTTTAATCATCGGCTGCTTGTCGCTGATGGCGCTCCTCGGGCCTCTTCTTGTTGGTCAGCGCGCTCTGATTGTTCACTATCAAAATCAGTATCACTTTCCTTTTCTCCAAGGATACATTCCAGCACATGAGTTTGGATTAAACGCGGACACAGAACCGAATTACCGCTGGTTACAAAAAACATGGCAGCAAGAAAAGTCACCCCACTGGTTAATCATGCCTCTCATCCCCTTCTCCCCCACCGAGGTCTGCGAAGTAAACCTACCTGTGTACTCCAAAGAAACGGCACAGGGTCGAATTTATACCGATCAATCGAATCAGCCATTACCCGAGACTCGCCTTTTTGAGATCAACCCTGATGGCAGTCGTGGGAGCACTTGGTCGATTGTGAATGGACAACTTCACGGAGACTATCGACTGCGCAATGCTCAGGGAGATAGCATTTTTCTGGGAAAATTTGCGAACGGCAAAGCCTTGTCGCAGCCCGCACACTCCTCCCCATACCCTGGGGAAAAATTATTTACGTTTATTCCTTACCCAACACCACCAGGCATGGATGGACATTGGCTAGGAACCGATGAGTCGGGCCATGATGTTCTGGCACGTTTGTTTGGCGGATTCCAAATTCTCTTAGGTGCCTCTTGCCTTTACATGGTTGCGACCTATGCGATAGGAATATTCCTCGGTGCAGCGATGGGATACTTTGGGGGTTGGTTTGATTTAATCATGCAGCGATTTATCGAAATCTGGTCGAATATCCCTTTTCTCTATGCCATTGTTTTCTTAGCGACACTTCTCGAACCAGGACTCATCGCCCTCATGCTTATCTTGGTCGCTTTTTCTTGGATTGGACTCGCTCATCAGATGAGAGCTGCTGCCTACCGAGAAGCGGCTCGCGACTATGTGGTAGCAGCGCGTGCTTTAGGTGCTTCGCATAGCCGAATTATTTTTAAACATATTTTACCGAACACTATTTCCGTTATGATTACGATGGCTCCCTTTAGCGTTGCCGCCGTGGTCGCCTCTCTCTCCGCCCTGGATTATCTTGGATTTGGTTTACCTCCCACCGTACCCTCTTGGGGCGACCTTTTGCGCCAAGGAAAAGAAAATTGGTCTGCCTGGTGGATTATTACCTCCATCGTCACCTCGATGGTCGGGCTTTTAATTATGGTTAACTTTATTGGCGAGGCGATGCGCGAGGCTTTTGATCCCAAAAAATACGAACGATGAAGCTTTTATCCCCTCTCATCGCTTGGCTGATTCTTTTCGGATTATCGACTGAACTTTCCGCACAAGAAGTTTTCACCGACCCCCGCGCCACGGCTTACTACAAATCTAAACCTGAATTTTTTCAGTTTAAAACCCTCGCTGACTTACCATCCAACCTGCAGTGGCAAACAGACCCCCTTGAACCAGTCTTTGCTGACCCTCGAGCGCAACGAGGTGGCGAGTTAAACTTTTTTTTGAATAACACTCCTCCCGTCCTCAGACGGGTTGGACCCAACTCTAATCATAGTTTTCGTGACTCGGCTTATGATACGAATGATTTTTCACTCTTATCTATGCACCCGAATTCACTGCGGTGGATTCCCGGATTAGCTACCGCATGGGCTGTTTCCGAGGATGGCTTAACCGCCTACTTCAAACTGAATCCCGCTGTACGATTCACCGATGGGCAACCCGTCAGTGCAGACGATTATCTTTACACTTTTTATTTCTATCAATCTCCCTGGATTAACGCACCTTGGTACAATGATTTCTACCATCGAGAGTTTGCGGGAATTACTAAGTATGATGACTATACCATAGCCCTACATCTCCCCAGTAAAAAACCCGATCCACTTTATATCCTTGGGTCAATCAGCCCAACACCGCGTCAGTTTTTCAAAGACTTTGGTCCGGACTACTGCCAAGTGTACTCTGAAAAATTCCAACCCACGACAGGCGCTTACACGATTGCACCCGAAGATTTTATTCGTGGACAGTCCATCACCCTACGTCGCCTACCACAGTGGTGGGGCGACACGGAACGCTATACGGCCAAGCGCTTCAATGTAGATAAAATCCACTTCAAAGTCATTCGTGAAGTAGACAAGGCATACCAAATTTTCCAACAAGGCGGACTCGATTTAATGCTCTTGGGATTACCCAAGTTTTGGTACGGCATTAATGACAGTAAGGCTTATCAAGCGGGCTTAATCCACAAAGCTCGATTTTTTAACGATGTTCCCCGTCCACCGCTCGGCCTGTACATCAACACACTGAAACCCCTCCTTGATCAAGTTGATGTGCGGATTGGCTTACAGCACGCGACACATTTTCAGCGCGTGATCGATACATTTTATCGAGGCGATTATGAAAGACTGAATCAGTTCAATCAAGGGTACGGCGAATTCACCAACCCCGCCATCAAAGCACGAAAATACAATCCTACCTTGGCCAAAGCCGCTTTTGCCAGAGCTGGATTTACGGAAAGGGGCACCGACGGCATTTTAAAAAGACCTGATGGGGTTCGATTATCGATTCGCCTAACCATAGATGATTCAGACCGCAGAAAGTTTTTACCCACGTTGATTGAATCCGCTTACGCCTGTGGCTTGGAGTATCGACCAGAAGTCTTGGAGCCTACGACGATGTATCGAAAAGTAATGGAGAAAAACCACGAGGTGTGTTTTTGGGCTTGGAGCGCCAGCGGACTGCAACCCGAGCTGTGGCAATCTCATCATAGCGATAATGCGGTGGAACAATTACCTTCCGGAGCCTTGATTGCCAAACGTCAGACAAATAATATTACGGGCACGCATCTCCCCGAACTCTCGCAACTCATCGACGATTTCCGTCGCTCGACCGATAAAGCAGAGATGATACAAATCAGTTTTCAGGCACAACAAATCATTCACGATGAAGCCTCGTTTATTCCCGGATTTTGTATTCCTGGCTATCGCTTGGGATATTGGCGCTGGCTTAAGTGGCCCGAGCATTTTGATGTTCGTACCAGCGACAACCCACTTTCCTCAGGCTTATTTTGGATTGATTCGAACGAAAAAGCCTACTGGCAAAAACTCTTACAAAGCCCACTGGGCCTAGAAAATCTTAAGCCAGACGAAAAAACTCCGCCAAGTAACGAAACTTTTGATCGCTGGCGCACTGAATAAACTCGTTTCAGTCTTTCCCTTCTATCTCCTCGCCCTTATTTCTTTTCCATGCCCTCAGAACCACTACTTCACGTTGAAAATCTGAGCATTACCTTTTCCTCTCACGGCCGCACCACGCAAGCGGTTAAGTCGATTAGTTTCTCGGTCGGAACGGGGGAAGTTCTCGCCGTCGTTGGCGAATCGGGATCTGGTAAATCAGTTTCCGCTCTCTCCCTCACGCGACTTTTACCCTCTCCCCCTTTATGCGATATTCAGGGAAGTATTCTTTGGCGCGGAAGGGATTTACAAAAAATAACCGAGGACCAACTTACGCAAATTCGTGGTAAAGAGATTGCCTATATCTTTCAAGACCCTGGCACCTCGCTCAATCCTGTCTACACCATCGGTTACCAAATTGCTGAAGCCGTAAAGATTCACGAGCCTACCATCAAAGATATCGATGCGGTTGTTCATCAATCTTTGCACGATGTCCTGATTGATGATCCACATAAAGTCGCACAACAGTACCCTCACGAGCTTTCGGGAGGTATGCAACAACGTGCCATGATTGCCATGGCCCTCGCCTGTAATCCCAAACTTTTAGTCGCCGATGAACCTACGACAGCCCTAGATGTGACGATTCAAAAAGAGATTATCGATCTGCTTAAACGACTCCGACAGCAGCGGAAAATGAGTATTCTACTAATCACACATAACTTCGGAATTGTTGCTCACTTTGCCGACCGCGTTCAGGTAATGCGACAAGGGGAAATTGTGGAGTCAGGCGAAACCACCACCGTCATGCAAAATCCCGCTCACCCTTATACCCGTGGGCTCATCGCTTGTATCCCCCGCCTCGGACAACGTCGCCGCCGCCTGACAACCCTTAGCGAAGAAATAAAAACCTAATGCCATATCCTGAAAACCTCTTAACCGTCAAAAACCTCTCGGTTCATTACCCGAGTCGCTCGGGATGGTTTTGGCAAAAAAACGAGCCCAAGCGTGCGGTCAATGACATCTCCTTCGCTGTTCCACGCGGAAAGACTGTCGGACTGGTTGGTGAATCGGGTTCGGGGAAAAGCACGACAGGAAAAGCGATTATCAAATTATCCCCCCTCACCTCGGGTCAGATTTTTTATCAGGAAACCGAAATCGGTAAGCTCGATGGAGCCGCCTTCCAACCGTGGCGAAAAAAAATCCAAATGATTTTTCAGGATCCTTACAATTCTCTGAATCCACGGAGTGATGTCCTCAGTATCCTTTCGGAACCACTGGAAATCCATTTTCCCCAAATGACCAACGCCGAACGCACCGAGCGTTGTGTCGATTTGTTAAAATCCGTTAAACTACCAGCTGACTATTTACGACGGTACCCACACGAGTTTTCGGGAGGACAACGTCAACGCATTGGCATTGCACGTGCACTAGCCGTTCAACCTGAATTGATTATTTGCGATGAACCAGTTTCCGCATTAGATGTCTCGGTACAGGCCGAAGTCGTAAACCTCTTACAAGATCTACAAGAACAGCTCGGACTTACCTACCTCTTTATCGCCCATGACTTGGCCGTGGTAGAACATGTCAGCGACGAGATTCTTGTCATGTCACAAGGGAAAATTGTGGAAGCGGGCAATCCTACTTCGGTTTTGACCAATCCCCAGCACCCCTATACGCAGAAACTTCTCTCGGCGGTTCCACGTTTTTAAATGAGCACACCCCTCGCCCATCGTCCTAAACTGGATTCAACAACCAAAAGCTTAGCCTTTCTGGTTGTGGGCATGGCCATCATCACAGCTTGGGATCAGTGGTTTATTTGGAGCACCAAAGAGGATTACAATTTCGGTTTCCTTGTCCCGTTCTTTTCCGCTTATGTTCTTTGGGAAAGATGGGATGAACTAAAAGGATTACTCACGGGTGAAAAATCTCTCCCCGCCACTCGTGATTTTCGCTGGCTCAATTTTTCTGCCGGCACCATCGGTTTTATTTTTCTTCTTCTCTTCATTATCGGCGGAGCTACCCGAGCTATTTTTGGTACGGGCGTCGGCCCAACATTAGCCATCGCAGGCGGATTTATTGGTACAACCTTAAGCCTCACTTACCTATCGGTGCGAGGTCCTGAAAAATTTCCACCTACCTTAGGTTCTCGTTGGCAGGCCGTTGGGTTAATGTGCTTTCCTACTTTTGTATGGATGATTTCAGGCCCTTTCCTCTATCTGGTTGATAATAAAATCAAAGGCGAACTTCTCACCAATGTTACCGAGATCGTTTCTGGATTAATGCGACTCGCCGGAGAAACGATTACCGTTCGAGGCAATACC
>RFOO01000011.1 GCA_009926645.1 bacterium
ATTTCCGCTAAATCAGGATACAGCCGCGCAAACTCTTTAAGCCAAGTCTCGATAACAAAAGTGACTTTTTCTAAATTGCGCCCGCGGAAAACATGCCGAACGAGATGTCTCTCAGGCGGATAACCAAATTCATTTCGCTTTGCTAGTTCGGCCTCAGCAAATCCTTTAAAGTCCAATCGTTTAGCAAACTGTATGGGATCAGAAGCAGGTTGAAAGGTTTGCACCACTACCGCGCCCTCTAAATCGCCACGGCCGGCTCGCCCAGCGACCTGAGTGAGTAATTGGAAAGTGCGTTCCGAAGCCCTAAAATCAGGCATTTGTAGCGATAAATCCGCATCCAGTATCCCCACCAGTGTGACGCGTGGAAAATCGAGTCCTTTGGCAATCATCTGGGTACCGAGAAGCATATCATATTTGCCCGCCCGAAAATCGGAAAGCACTCGACGAAAAAGATCTTTTTTACCCATGGTATCCGCATCCATGCGAGCCACTCGTGCTTGAGGAAAAAGTTTAGCAATCAATTCCTCCACTTTTTGAGTACCATACCCTTTCCATCGAACTTTAGGCGAACGACAATGCGGACAAAGCACGGGTGCTGGCTGACGGTAGTCACATAAATGACAACGGGCTGTTGAATCGGTTGTATGAAGAGTCAAAGAAACGCTACAGCACGGACATTGTACAGCCTCTCCACAGTCTGGACAAACGAGAGAACGGGAGTGTCCACGTCGATTAAGGAAAAGAATGACCTGCTCTTTTTTAGCTAAACGGTCACGAATGGAATCAACTAATTCGCGCGATAAAATGCTCTGTCCTTTGGCGTGTAAAATTTCACGACGCATATCCACAATCCGAAAAGCAGGCATGGGACGATCATCAACCCGCTGGGGCATGGAATTTAAAACGTAACGTCCCGAAATCGCATTCCGCCACGTTTCCAAAGAAGGCGTTGCTGAACCTAAAACACAAGCCGCTGATAGAAGCGACGCTCGATAAACAGCCACGTCTCTTCCATGATACAAGGGAGTTTCGCCCTGTTTGAAAGAAGGCTCGTGCTCCTCATCGACGACAATTAAACGCAGTTGTGGTAGTGGTGCAAAAACCGCTGAGCGAGCTCCTACCACGACCCTGGCTTGACCAAGCGACATCGCCATCCATGCATCAAATCGCTCGCCCGCGGATAATTGACTATGCCAAACCACCACCTGAGTACCTAAATCACTTAAGCGAGAACGCAATCGTCCTACGGTTTGAGGCGTTAAAGCAACCTCAGGTACCAGAAAGATCGCTGAACCACCTTCAGTGACTACTTTGCGAATCAACGAAACATAGACTTCGGTTTTTCCAGAACCCGTCACACCATGCAAAAGATGAGTACGAAACTGTTTACAATCAAGGGTCTCTGAAATCGATTGTACCGCTGCTTCCTGCGATTGATTAAGTTGATGTCCCTTCGCTGGAATCGATTCGGCTTCTGCAAAAGGGTCATTGTAAGCCACACGCCATAGCACATGCGCTTCTTCTTTAATCAGACCAGTCTTGATAAGGGCATCCACGGCTGGTTGCGCGATTCCTAGACCAGTCAGAGTCTTAGCACGTTCCACTGGCTGAGTCTGGGCACTTAAAAAATCAATAAGCTGCGCCTGCCTTGGAGCACGCTTACGCAATTTATCTAAAATATCTTTCTCCACGGGGCCAACGAGACTTAGCCAGCGACGAAACACTGGCCGCACGCCTTTTCGCACAGCGGCAGGGAGAACCGTTTCTAAAACGGAATTAAGCCCGCAGCCATAATAGCCACTCATCCATTCAGCCAAGCGACAGCAGTCAGCCGTTAAGACTGGCTGTTCATGTTCGAGAGTTAAAATACTTCGCAACTTAGTACCCTCGAGAGCCTCCGCCGGATATTTCCACACCACCCCTAAACCTTGACGATGCCCCAGAGGGACTCGCACCAACTGCCCCACTTTCAATGTTCCTTTGAGGGCTGCAGGAACGGCATAGGTATAGGCCCGTGCTCCGCCGTCAAAGGGCACAACTTCGGCAACGCCGGGTTCAATCTCTCCAAAAAGGTCGGGCACAGCTCCCAATCTCGCCGAAGTCCCCCCGACTTTCAAGCCGAGGGATAAAGGGCTGAGCGATTATTTTTAACCTTAGATACGTGGGCGCGAGTGAGTCGCAATCCGAACACACATTAAGGCCCAAAAACAGCCGATACAATTAGCTACGGGCAGCTGAAGGCTTCCTGGCATACTATAAAAAATACAGGCCCCGGGAAACCAAACTAAGTAGTTGGGCAGTAGATTAGGCACGATTAAGCGTCGGTACCAACCATGTCGCATCGCTACTTTTAACTGTGAAAAATCCCAAGCATGATCTTTCCAATAGTGCGAAATGGCATTGAAAGGTGCACCGATAAATACGGTGAAGAAGAATTGATCAAAAAGGACTTTTTTGAAAACGGTTGAGGCAGTGGCTTGGTGACCAAAAATTTCGGCTTGGAGTTGATAAAAGGCACAAACAATGATTCCCATCAAAGCCCACCAGAGCACGCTGTGAATTAAATCCAACCACGGGTGAGCGGGTCGAATAGAGGGAAAAGCCATCCGAAAACACCATGGAATAAAACCAGCAGAAAAAGCCGTACAAAGGGCAGCAAATGACCAAAGGTTATTTCGATTATAATTTCCTAAAACATCCAACCAAGACCGCACGACATCGCTCTGATAATAACTCACCACTAAAGAAGCGGAAGCGATTAAGATAAAAAGGGAGGGCCAAGCATTATCTCGTACCGCCTTAGCTCCAGCCATCCAAGGTGAGTCCAGTGTCTCTTCGCTCATCCGAGATGCTTACGTAATAATTGGTCAATCATGGCTGGATTAGCCTTCCCTTGTGTCCGTTTCATAATCGGACCTTTTAAAGCATTAATCGCTTTTTCATTCCCCGCACGATATTCGGCAATGGACTTAGCCACGGCAGGATCAGCGATAACTTCCTGAATGATTTTTTCCAACTCACCAGCATCGCTGTTTTGACGTAAGCCTTTGGCGTTAACGATTTCACCAGCATCCTGACCGGTGCGGAACATTTCAGCAAAAACCTCCTTCGCCTGTTGCTTCGAAATGACTCCTTCATCGGTAATCTTCACCAAACCTGCGAGTTGTACTGGTTTAATGCGACAATCCGCCAAAGAAACTTTCGCAACCGAAGGTTCAGAAAATGCATCTGGTGCACTTGTGGCAGCTGATAAATCGCGTAGTAAATCGTTTGCCACCCAATTGGCGATACCCGATGGATTCTGCGGATAAGCAGCGACCGCAGCCTCAAACCAATCGGCGAGTGCTTTATCCGCAATCAGAACACTGGTGGCGGTATAGGGTAGACCCAACTTTTCCATGTACCGACGCTGACGATGGAAAGGCCTTTCTGGGACTAACTTTTGCAAACGCTCAACGGTTGCCCGTGAAATCTTCAAAGTCGGAATATCTGGATCAGGGAAATAACGGTAATCATGGGCATCTTCTTTATCGCGCAGTACATAACCCCGAGCGTTCACCGCATTCCAACCACGGGTTTCTTGAGTTATCTTTCGTCCTTCCTCTAATTCACGAATCTGGCGAGCGGCTTCATACTGAATACAATCACGAACCCCTGAAATCGAATTCAGATTCTTCGTTTCGGTGCGGGTGCCTAATTGCGTATCGCCTCGACGACGCACGGATACGTTTGCATCACAGCGCAATTGCCCTTTTTCCATATCGCAATCAGCCACACCCGCTTGCGTCAACATCGCGACTAAAGCATTTAAAAAAGCAGCTGCCTCTGCGGCCGATCGCAGGTCTGGCTCAGTAACAATTTCCAGCAACGGTACCCCTGCGCGATTGTAATCGACCAGCGAACCGCTGCCCGAGTGACTCAACTTACCCACATCTTCCTCCAAGTGTGCATGGTGAAGACGAATCATTTTATGTTCACCCATCACATTGCGCGAAGGGCCTGGTAACTCAATTTCGACCTGTCCGCCTAAGGTTACAGGGAAATCTTTTTGCGTGAGTTGATAGTTTTTAGGGTTATCAGGATAAAAATAATTCTTTCGATCCCAAGCGCAACGCTCGGGAATAGTAGCTTCAACTACCAAACCAAAAAGAATCGCTTGTTCGACCGCCGCTCGATTAACCACAGGTAAAGTTCCTGGTAAGCCTAAGACAACGGGATCCACTTGCTCATTGGGCTCTTCGCCAAAACCCCAAGGTACCGAAGCAAACACCTTGGTTCGGGTACGCAACTGCACATGAACTTCCAGACCAATCACAATTTCCCAAGATGATTCGCTCATAGAGGTGCTTGTTGGTGGCGATAAGGGTGAGCAGCCTCAAACACGCGCGAAGCCGCAAGGAGTTTCTTTTCGGATAGTGGCGCGCCCACTAAGTGAAAACCGACGGGTAAGTGTTGCGATTTACCACAGGGCACCGAAAGTGCGGGTAAACCTGCCAAGTTGGCTGGAATGGTAAAAATGTCTTCTAAGTAAAGTTGTAGAGGATCCGAAATTTTTTCTCCGGCTTTGAACGCAGGCGTTGGTACAGTCGGAGTCAAAATCATATCTACCTTCTCTAAAGCGGCGAGGTGTTCACTGAGAATTTTCGAACGAGCACGGAGCGCTCGAACATAATAGGCATCAGCATAGCCGGCACTGAGCACAAAGGTGCCCAAAAGGATACGGCGCTTCACCTCTGGTCCAAAACCTTCCGAGCGACTCAGTGTCATCATTTCTACAGGCGTGGTAGCTTGAGTAGAACGATGGCCGTAGCGGACGCCGTCATAACGCGCGAGATTGGAAGAAGCTTCAGCGGTCGCCACCACGTAATAGGTTGGCACAGCTAAATCAGACGAGGGCAAGTCCACTTCAACAATGGTTGCCCCCCTACTCCTTTATCCAAAATACCACGCGGAATCCCGATACGTAATTGGTTAACCGCCACGGGAGGAAGAAGAGTTCTTTGTCCCTGATCAAAACAAGTCATATCCCTAGCATCGGGAGACGCCAAAGCGTTTAAAAGAAGTTCACAATCATCGATACTCCGCGCCATCGGGCCGATTTGATCCAAAGAAGAAGCGAAGGCTACGAGACCATAACGTGAAATTAATCCATACGTTGGCTTTAGTCCCACCACTCCACAATGCGAAGCAGGTTGGCGAATGGATCCTCCTGTATCAGAACCCAGCGCTAATGGAACAAACCCTGCCGCCAATGCCGCCGCGCTTCCACCAGAAGAGCCACCCGGAATGCGCGCTAAGTCCCAAGGGTTATAAGTTTTTTGCAAGGCAGAGTTTTCCGTGGAGGAGCCCATGGCAAACTCGTCCATATTAAGGCGACCGTAAATGATAGCCCCAGCCGCACGTAAAGCTTCGATGACATGAGCGTCGTAAGGCGAAATCAGCTTCGCCAGCATTTTACTCGAACACGTAAGGGGCTGCCCTTTGACTGCGATGTTATCTTTAATGGCTACGGGAATGCCATCGAGAGAACTCAAAGTTTTACCTTGCTTACGCCTTTCATCCGAAGCCTCCGCTTGGGCGATGACATCGGACTCGGAGAGATAAGTAAAGGCACCGACCTTGCTATTGAGATTTCGGTAACGGATTAGCAGAGCTTCCACCAAAGCCCGTGACGTAAGCGTTCCCGCCTGTAAACGTTGGGCAATCTCGGTCGCCGATAAAAGATGTAAAGCATCACTCATCGTTAGGATTCATCATCAACGACGCGAGGAACAGAGATCTGGCCATCGCGTGAAGCTGGCGCAATCTTGGTAACGGCTTCGGCACCGAGAGACTGACCCGGAATATCTGCGCGCAAAGCACTCTCCTCAATGACCTGAGCGACATTGGCAGCAGGTGGTAAATCAGCTCGAGCCAACGTCTCAAAATAAGTCAGCACTTGGTTGAGTTGATTTGAGTACAAAGCCTTTTCCTCAGCACTCAACTGGAGACGTGCGAGTTTTGCCAAATGGTCGATATCAAATCCTTTAGCCATTCATTAACGACGGATTGTCCAACCCGCTCCTTTTTCTAAAGCCGCAATGACGACACCCATCGCGCGATTAGCTTCTTCATCAGTTAATGTACGTGTGGAGTGGCGCCAGCGAATTTCGAAAGCCAAACTCTTGTTACCTTCGGGTAAACCAGGGCCACTAAAAACGTCAAAGCAATGAACGGCCTCCAATTCAAACTCCTT
Source organism: bacterium (assembly GCA_009926645.1). Classification (GTDB taxonomy): domain Bacteria; phylum Verrucomicrobiota; class Verrucomicrobiia; order Opitutales; family UBA953; genus UBA953. Next base: position 6,236 of record RFOO01000011.1, read on the forward strand.
GGCGGCGGCTTTTTGCGCCGACTGCTGCACTCGACTCAAGACTTCCGCAGCGGAAGTTTTTTGTGGAACGATGACGGCAACATCGCGTGTCGCGGGAGGGAAAGAGGAGAAAGCAGCGAAACGTGGAATACGGACTGCTTCGGCAAAAGCCGAACGTGGAAGCATGAATTCCCCAGCAATGACGGTACCTTTAATACCCAGACTACGCGTCCAGCGCAAATCAAGTATGCCACACGCTCCTTGGGCAGAACGTCCGCGATCCACTAACGCAGAAGCTTGATCTTTTTGCCATAAGCCATCGGCGTGAGCAGCAAAGGTGAGTCGCGAAGCTGATAAATTCGCCAAAGCCGCCACATCTAAAAGCATTCGTTTGGCTTTCAAAACATCCCAAGCTTCGCGCGACTTCCAAGTTCGCACCACCGAAGAAGCGAGAGTCGCAAAGGCGACCGAAAGAAATTCGCGAACAGTTCCATCGGACTGGGGACGAAAAACAACGCCTACTTCAAAAAGCCCAGCAGGGTCGGCATGCACAGAAAGGTTAAGCGCTAAGGCTCCGGTTAAACCAGGAATTAATGATGCACGGAGGTGCGTCTGATCGGCCGTAAGAGGGTTTTCTAAAGCTAATTGTGGGAGAGCTGACTTACCTAAAGTGCGTTCAATTTCACCAGCCTCACGCAAAGTGTAATGACAGCATTCGGTGAATCCAACTCCAACAAGACGAGAAGAAATCTCTCTCGTAAAAAGCGACGAGCGCGTATCTTCTTCACCTGGTAGCGGAGCAATCGGACGACCGACTGGAACGCGATCCGTACCGTAAATTCGAATAAACTCCTCAACACAATCGATGGGCCGAGTAACATCGGAACGGAAAGAAGGCACCAGAACCGTCATTCCCGAAGACGATTTTTCGGTGGAAAATCCTAATCGCTCCAGACACTTAGCCACTTCTACGTCAGTCACGGAGGTTCCAGTTTTGTGAGCAACAAAGCCTAAGGGTAATTGAATTTTAACTTCAGCACGTGGTGGCTTACCTGTAGCCACCGCCGAGCCAACAACTTCAGCACCAGCGTAGGAAACCAGCAAGTCCGTAGCCAGACGGGAGGCAAGTTCGACACCGGCTGGATCAACGTCGCGAGCAAAACGATGTGAGGAGTCGGTGGCGACACCAGCACGACGAGCAACACGACGGACTTCACCTGGACGGAACCAGGCTGACTCTAAAATAATATCTGTGGTTGCAGAAGTTACACCACTATCGACGCCACCCATGACTCCCGCTAAAACAAGCGGACGATGAGCATCGGCGATAACACAGGAACCTGCTTCAAGTTCGAGTTTTTTACCATCAAGCAAAGTTAAGGTCTCTCCTGCCTTTGCTCCACGCACAATAATGCCTTCTTGAACCTGTTTGGCATCGAAAGCATGCAGCGGTTGTCCCAACTCCAACATCACCCAATTTGTAATATCAACGACGTTGTTAATTGGACGAAGACCGGCGGCCTCTAAATCACGGCGCATCCATTCAGGACTCGGACCAACCTTAATTTTTCTTAAAGAACGCGCCGTATAATAAGGACAAAACTCAGAATTTAACTGCACATAGCGAAAGGCATCGGAAGCTGAAGGCTGGGCAACGAAACCCGCAGGAGTATTAATCGAAAGAGGTTTTAAGGTTAAGTTTAGAGCGGCAGCAATTTCACGAGCCACACCACGCAAGCCCAAGCAGTCACCTCGATTGGGAGTAACAGAAATTTCGAGTACCGAATCGGGTGCACCATAAATCTGATTCAATGGCGTGCCGATGGCAGGCTTTGGTGCGGTTAAAATCAATAGACCGTCTTCGCCCTTGCCTAGACCGAGTTCCTCCGCTGAGCACATCATACCCATCGATTCAACTTCACGAAGTTTGGAAACTTTGATTTCAAAACCACCGGGCATGATTGTACCAGGCAAAGCCACTGGCACCCGATCTCCGGTCTTAAAATTTTTCGCACCGCAAACAATCTGACGGGGCTGACCATCACCTACATCGACTTTACAAACACTCAAACGATCGGCCTGAGGGTGTTTGCTGAATTCGAGAATTTCCCCTACGACAACCAGAGGAAGCGGGGCTAAACCAAATGAGTGAATGGATTCAACCTCCAGACCCAACATCGGTAAAACTTCAGCCAGTCGTTCTGGAGTAATCCCAGTGAGGTCGACGTGACGTTGCAGAGCTTGGAAAGAAACTTTCATAACTTAGGCAAACTGGCGCAGGAAGCGCAGATCGTTTTGATAAAAATGGCGAATGTCATCGATACCATGCAGCAGCATAGCAATGCGCTCCAAACCGAGACCGAAAGCTAGGCCTGAATACTCTTCAGGATTTAAACCACAGTTTTTGAGAACAGCTGGATCCACTAAGCCACAGCCCATGATTTCCAACCAACGGTTGGATAGACGACCAAGATTCGGTGAACGCAAATCCATCTCAAAACTAGGCTCAGTGAAGGGGAAGAAAGAGGGTCGTAAACGGATCTCAGCCTCTGGACCGAACGTCTCTTTAACAAAGAAATCGAGAACACCGCGAAGATCGGCCAGAGTAACGTTGTGGTCGATCCAAAGTCCTTCCACTTGATGAAAATTAGCCGAGTGTGTTGCGTCAACGGCATCGCGTCGAAAACAACGTCCAGGAGCCACGATACGCAAAGGTGGTTTACGATTTAACAGGGTGCGAATCTGGACACTCGAGGTATGCGTACGAAGTACTAAAGCCTCTTGGCCACGTCGTGGAGCATCGGCAGATTGAAAACTTTGGGGCAGATAGAGAGTGTCCTGCATATCTCGCGCAGGGTGGTCTGCAGGAGTGTTTAAGGCATCGAAACAATGCCATTCTGTTTCAATCTCTGGACCCTCCGCTACGGTAAAACCCAATTTACGAAAAGTGGCTAAAATTCGCTCGCGCGTTTGCGACAGAGGATGATGTTGCCCTGCAGGCGAATCAATGGCTGGAAGTGTTGGGTCAAGCGGAGTTCCCAAAGTGGCACTAATTTCCGCATCCTCGATTTTTAATAATAGAGTCGCGAGCAAATCCTCGATCGATTTTTTTGCCTCATTAATCAACTTCCCCATTACTGGACGTTCCTCTTTGGAGAGCGTCGCCATATTTTTCATTAAAGCGGTAAGACTGCCATTGGGTCCGACAATCCGAGCTTTAAACGCCTCCATCTCTGCCCGTGTTTTAATGACTTGGGCTTCCTGATGGGCTTGGGCGACGAGTTGAGCTAACGACTGCTGCATAGGTAAGATTTGTGCGGTTGCTGAGACAATCGGCAAGCGAAAGCACCCAGAAACAATGAGGCCCCAGTCATCCCGGGGCCTCGTCAAACCAAAGAGGGGTTGTTTAGGCGAGGGCAGCCTTGGCCTTGGCTACAATGGCCTCGAAAGCTGGCGCATCGTGGATGGCGAGCTCGCTGAGGTTCTTGCGGTCAATCGTGATATTGGCCTTCTTCAAACCATTGACGAGACGGCTGTAGCTGATGCCGTGAGGACGGCAGGCGGCATTGAGTCGCACAATCCACAATTGGCGGAACGTCGACTTGTTTTTGCGACGATCGCGGTAAGCGAATTTTTGTGCACGTTGTACGGCTTCGAGAGCGTAGACATACAAGCGTGATTTGTTTCCGAAATAACCCTTCGCTGCACGAATCGCACGACGTTTGCGTGCTTTAGTGGCTGGGCCGTTAGTTGCTCTAGGCATGTTGGTATTTTTAGTTTTGTTTGGTTAATGACCTCGGGGTCGCCTTAATGAACACCCGTTCGGTCAAAAGTATTTTAAAAGACTTACGCAAAAGGCATCGAGGCCAGCATCTTCTTTTCAAAACCCGAATCAACGCGCTTAGACTTATTAGCACGACGGCGCTGTTTGCGTGACTTGGAACTCAAGAGGTGGCGGGTGTTCGGGGAACGACGCATTACCTTACCGGTACCGGTTACCTTAAAGCGCTTGGAGACTGACTTGCGGGTCTTTTGCATGGCGGAAAGGGTCGGAACAAAGAGGATGGGGGGAGTCTTGTAAAGTGTGAATTAGCACTTTCCCTAACCTGCCCTAACCTAAAGTGGCTTCATTGAGTATAAATGGAAGGTTTTGGACCAGGCATTCTCTGTAGACATTCGCTTTAATTCGTGATTCGGACCCCAACTGTCGGTGTATAAAATTTCCTTTTTTTCCGTGTTATATCCGATAATCAGCCGTAAATGACCGCCTCTAGCCTGAGGGTTCCCCTCTTCAGGACTGATACCCATCTCCACCCCCCAAATCAAGGGTTCACCCCGATCCACTGAGGCGACCACGATTTTTTCGAATCGAGCAATACCCTTTTTGTCGGTAATTCGAACTTCACGCAGAAGATCCATGTCCATCTTGGGAAGAGTCACATAGAAATTATTCGTGCTCAATTCAGGAGCCGATGAAGCTCCTCCTTTCTTTTTGGCCGCCTTGATATAATCGCGAACAATGTCGCCAATGAATCCAGAATCGGAGGCCGACTGAATGACTTGAAAGCGCAAAGCAAATCGCGAAGCGATTCGTTGCATTTGGTTAGTGAATTCGAGCGAACTTGTTCCCGTTTTATTTCCCGTCTGCATCGCTTGAGCGATTTCATTCAGGTCAGCATCTTTGCCGTAATAACGAATAATGCGTTCAGAAACGGCGACAGCACAATAACCCTTCTCGCCTTGATCTACCATCGGCACAGTACCAATCCACTTATCACCTTCAGGGTTGGTACGAACTTGGTCGATGGCTTGCCAGGCTTTGGCATCTTTGGTGGCTGATTTCTGTGCATCACCCACCACAACCACGCGCACAAACTCTGATCGATATTCTTGACCTTTCGCGGGATTGGCCCGGGTGCTACTCCACTCTAATCGAGCAATGCCAGCAGGCACTTTCCAAGCTAAACCCTTAGCTCGAATAATACTGGAAGTCCCCGCAATTGTGGACGGTTGTTTAAATTCTTTTATTAAAGACAACCGAACTTTCTCAACCAAGGCTTCGAATTTTTCCCGACCAATCTCACCGCTATCGCCATTGGCATAAAGTAAAAGAGTCAATTCATTCTGACCTGACGCAAAGCGCATCACCGACTCCACGAGAGGCAACTGAAGGAATTGCGTTGGGATTTTTTTCCCATCGATACGGGCCGAGTCTTTCTGCGATGAATTTAAAATATACTGAGGGTATTTCTGAATAAACTGTTCAGCCGTAACTTTAGACAAATCTTTATCGGAAAGGACTGAGTCCAGTACGAGACTTTCTGCCTTCAGTCCAAGCGTGAGAAGCCAAGCAATGATTAACCCTCGAATCATGCCAATCATTTAGAAACCATAACCCAAAAGAGCAAACCACGAAAAAAGCTCTGAGTAACTTGCTCTTACCTCTTTTACCCCAAAAACTCCTCCCATGCTAAAGTTAGGAACTAAACCCAAACTAAACTTCATCGTAGACGCTCTATTAGAGGGTAAGGTTGTGCAGAAACCTTTGGCTGACCTCCTTAAAGGACAAGCGACGGTGGTTTCGGTTTACATGCGAAACAATACCTCGGCCTGCGATAAGCAAACAAAAGAGCTCGAAAAAAATCAGCAAGTCATTGGTAAACATGGATTTAAATTAATTGCCGTCTCCCGAGACCCCATTACCTCTCACAGTAAATATGCACAAAAGCATGGCTATGACTTTACCCTTGTTGCCGACCCTGAGGATCAATTTTCCAAAGCCATGGATGCCATTGTCGAAAAATCAATGTATGGAAAAAAATACCTCGGGCCCGCCCGTGCTGCCTACCTTTTCGACGTCCAAGGCAAACTCCTTGGCATCATCTCTAAAGTCGATGCAGCCAAACACGGTGAGCAGATTCTCCAGGCCATCAGGGCACTGAAGTAACATTAAGTTATTAAATGTTAATTGTAATCGGTGCTTGAATCTCGGGCGTGAAACGGTGAGGTTATCACCACTACGTCACGTCCGAAGTTATCTAATGGCCACGCCTTATCGCCCGAACAGCCCTCGCCCCAACTCGTCCTCGAATCAACCCCAGCGTCCTGCACAAAGGAGTCGCGAGGACAAGGGCCCCAGACGAAACGATCGAATCCGTGCTCCGGAGGTTCGGGTTATTTCACCTAAAGGAGAGATGCTAGGCATTATGCCTACTCCTAAAGCTCTCGAGCTCGCGAATGAGTTTGGCGTCGATTTAATTGAAATTGCTGCCAGCGCTAATCCGCCCGTTTGCAAACTAATCGAATACGGCAAATACCTCTACGAAGAAGCCAAGAAACATAAACACCAGAAAACGGCTTCGAAAGTTAAAGAGTTAAAATTACGCCCTCGTATCGATATTCATGATTTAATGATCAAAGTTCGCCGGGCTGAAAATTTCCTGTATCACGGCCACAAAGTGAAGTTGCTTCTGCAATATCGTTTTCGTGAACTTGAGCACCCCGAAATTGGAATGGATACGATGAATCGTGCGATTGCCGAATTATCCCATATTTCCACTTGCGATAATGTGCCGAAGCGGGCGGGACGTGCCATCGTTGTCGGCCTAACGCCCTTGCAAGCTAACCGTCGTAAACTCATTCATAATGCAGAGCCCGCCGAAGACGATTTAGAAGACGATTCTGGCGTGGATAACGGAGAAAACGATCCGGAGTAATTATTCAGTGAAAACGATCACTGGTAGATTTTTCTCGATTTTTACACTCTTAGTTTTTGCTTTTGCCGTACAAGTTCGGGCTGACAGCACCGTTTTACTGGATGACTCCTTGCGGCAATTAGG
>RFOO01000101.1 GCA_009926645.1 bacterium
CCTTGGACCGAAATCGCCGAAGTCGCACTCATCGTTTAATGGTAAATTGATTCGTCGTACGAACGCCAGAAAAGTTACGCATATCTACCTGCCGAATATGGCCATCGAGGGCAGTTAAAATACTAACCGTGAAGGCCTCGATTTCGTTTTCCGACCCTTCGACATGAAGGTAAACACGCCCATCAGCCAAATTTTGGACATAGCCTGTAACATCGTACCCACGTGCGATACCTAAAACTTGGGCACGAAAGCCGACCCCCTGAACATGGCCTGTATACCAAACTTCGCGATGGGAGACATGGGTTGACATTTTTACGGTTTCCCCGATGTTTGATAGGGATTCAACCACCGCAATCCTTCTTTATCTATGCATCTCCCTCTCGCCGTTCTCGATGCCCCCATTTTCTGGGCTATTATTGGTATTGGTATTTTACTCTTCGGCGGCTCCAAACTTCCCGAACTTGCTCGTGGTTTAGGTAAGGCGAAGAAAGAATTTAAAAAGGCCTCTGAAGAGGTTGAGGACGAAGTTCGTAGCGCAGTCGAGGAAGACGAACGTCGCCAAGCCCGTCTTCGTCGAATCGAAGAAGAAGAACGCGCCAAGATTCGAGCTCGTATCGAGGAAGAAGAACGCCAAAAAGGAAAACAAAACTAATACCTTAGGGGCCAAAAGGCCCCTTTTCTTTGGCCATGTTTACGGGATTGGTTCAGGCAACAGGTAAAGTGATCGCACTCGATAAAACCCCTCAGGGTGGTGTGCGATTACAGATTGAATCTACCCTCTTTGAAAAGGTTTCCCCCGGCGCAAGTATCGCGGTCAATGGTTGCTGCCTCACTGTCACCGACCCCCTGCCCTCCCGTGCCACCTTTGATTTACTTGGTACAACTTTGTCGCTGACCAATCTAGGAAATCTAAAAATAGGTTCTCTGGTTAATCTTGAACCAAGCGTTCGTCCCACTGACCCGATGGGAGGGCATTTTGTTACGGGTCATATCGATGCTTGTGGAACCATTCTTTTTTGGGGGCCTGACGGCGCCGATTGGAGATTAGACATCAAAGCACCCCCAGCGATTACTCGCTATCTTGTCACGAAAGGCTGTATCGCAGTCGATGGAATGTCTTTAACCGTCGCCGAACTACTCCCTGAAGGGTTTCGGATTTGGATTATTCCTCACACCCTAGAAGTAACTAATCTCGCTCAACGAAAATCGGGCGATAGGGTTAACTTAGAGGCTGATTTGTTGGCTAAATATACGGAAAAACTTTTAGCTAAAAGCTAAAGTCACGAAAGTTCATTGAGTTTTTGCTCCACTTCGCGAGCAATGGTCTCGTCACTTTGCCTACGGTCAACCGGAGGAAGCGGAACAAATGTCACTTCAACTTTTGAAAAAGGAAGCGGCAAACCAAATCGATCCCAACTTTTAAGGTAAATGGCTCGGTGAAAACGAATACCCAAAATCAAAATAGGCCTTGCCGTCAATTTGGCTAAAGAAACTAGGCCTAATTTACAGACACGTCTTGGACCTTTGGGGCCATCGGGAGTAATTCCAGCATGGTGACCTTGGCGCACGGCTTTGGTCAGAGCGATAAGTGCCTCTGTACCACGACGACTTGAAGAGCCTCGCACGGCGTGAATTCCCATCAACTTAAAAAAGGCAACCAGCCAACCTCCATCGCGACTCGCACTGATCAGTGCAGCAATCGGACGCCCGAAAAATCGGTTGCCCACAAGTGAAGCAAGAAAAAGTCGATCATGCCATAAGGCGATAATGTACGGACCCTCACGATCATCGACTTTGGGCACCGAACACCGAACACGTAAAGTTGCTAGCCAAAGACGCAAAAACAACGCACAGGGAAAAACCCAAATCCAATGATACCAAGGTACCACTTGAGGTATATCGTGTGTCTCGGGTGAATCTGGCGCCACAATGCGATTAATCAATAATCTCGGATAAGTTCAAACACTTATCCGAGGCCGAGAGCACGTCGAATGGCAGGGCGTTCGAGCAAAAAGAGCAACGGCGTGGCAAAAATTTCCGGTTGCGCCGACGACCATACCTCAATTTCGCGCGGGGTTCGCCATAGAACCGAGTCTACCTCTGGTTTGTGAAGCCGACAGGTAAAATCACCCCGCAGAAGATAGACACGCACAAACTCATTACCTAAGCGACGGTGTGCCGGAACATAATCAATCTCCCGCAATTGTTCATTCATGATCGTAATTCCCATCTCTTCCCGAAATTCACGCACAGCTGCCTTGAGGTATGTTTCGCCACTATCCAGATGCCCCGCACAAGAGGTGCTTATTAGACCAGGGCTATTATCTTTGGCATAAGATCGCCTTTGCAAACAAAGCAGTCCATCAGCACGAAGCCAAAAAATATGTACAGCACGGTGCTTCAGCCCTTGTTGGTGTATCGCTTCGCGTGAGAGGGAGCCGACCACGCAATCATGATCATCGACGACATCAAAAATTTCTTCTGGAGACTGGCCAATTTCGTCACGCATTATCGTCCCAAATCCATAATCGTATTCCAGCGCTTGGAAAGCTCGCGGTCGTGTTTCTTCCATTCTGGATCCCAATCGGCGAGTTGATTCCAAAAGCGATTGGAGTGATCCATGTGTCGTCGATGCGCTAACTCGTGAAGAATCACATGGTCGTGAATCAAGGGCGGAAGGAGAATCAGTCGCCAGTTCAGCGATAAAGTCCCTTGATGAGAGCAAGAACCCCAACGACTAGTCTGATCGCGAACACTAACGGAACCAACCGTAACACCGACTTTTTGTGATAAACGAGCCACTGCTAAGGGCAAACCAGTATCCGCCAAACGTCTGGCCACACGAATGGCCGCAGATTCTCGATTATCATCGGGCAACCCAAAAGTAACGACATCCTCCTCCGTCGCGAAATGCAATCTGGCACGCACACTCGAGGTAATCGAGATGGCGACCAAACGATCATCCAACGTAGCCCAGGGAAATTTAGTGAGATGTTTAACAATCGACGGTTGGACTGGACGAGCCTTTGCCACCACCTTCTCCAACCAAGGTAAATGATTATTTAAAAAAGCAATGGCTGCAGCACGGCTGGTATCTGCTGGATAAGATAATTCAACTCGCGGACCAGGTTTAACGGATAAACGCACCCGACGCGAACGCTCTGAAATCTTAGGCCAAACCGATAAAGGTTTTCCTGCGACATGCAAAACAATCGGTGAGTCGGGCGATGACATTAGGATGAGGCATTAAGCCCCTCAGCGTTTTCCTTAACCCGCGAGGTAAATCGTCGCAAAGCAGAATCGGGGTCAATCCCTGCATCACGACAAGCCGCCACGAGCCTAAAAAGTTTTTCCCCTGCTTTTTGCTCATCGAGATCCTTTGCTTCACGAGCAATCGACTCTTTGTTTACGACCGACCCTACGGCTAATTGCTTTTTCTGAATCTGCTTCCATAACTCACGCGCAACCAAAAGGGCATCGAGTGACTTGGGAAGTTGTTTAAAAAGTGTGGGAGCTGCTGCCCCTTTTTCTCGGGCTTTGATTTGTTCCCATTGCTGAACAACCGCATCCGCCGAACCCAATTTTTGACCACTCCCAAAAACATGAGGGTGACGACGAACCATCTTTTCATTCACTTCTTCCGCAACATCGTTAAAAGTAAAATGACCTGCTTCGGCTGCCATTTGCGCATGGAGAGCCACATGAAAAAGTAAATCGCCGAGCTCCTCGCGCAGATTTGCCATATCCTTGCGGTCAATCGCCTCTAGAACTTCGGCAACTTCTTCGACGAGGCAGTCACAAATCGATTGATGATTTTGCGCACGATCCCATGGACAGCCATCGGGGGCACGCAAACGGGCCGTAGTTTCAAGGAGCTTTTGGATACCTGACATAGGCACGATGGAGTGGCTTATCGAACGAGAGTCAAAACGATTGCCAGAACTCAATAGCTTGTTTCCGTAGGGGGGGTGGACAAGTTAACGGAAATCATGAACGCCAAACGTAAGGAAATAGCCCCTTACGCTCGTCCGGTTACAGAAGCCGAGCTAGCCGTCTTCGCCCAACGCACCCTACCCCTAGGCTTTCGTGCCTCGTTACTGAACCCCCATCGCCTTACCATCATCGCTGAAGTGAAGAGAGCCTCACCCAGTGTTGGTGATATTGCCCACGCCATTAATGCCGTCGACCAAGCTCGACTCTATGCCGATGCTGGAGCCGACTGCCTCTCCGTTTTAACTGAGTCGCAGTATTTCAAGGGACAACTTCAAGATTTGATTTCCGTAGTCCAAGATCAGGCTCTTCGATCCAAGCCCCTGCCCTGCATTCGCAAAGACTTCATGGTACACCCGTACCAAGTCTTAGAGGCTGCCCAAGCGGGAGCTCGCTGTATTCTCATCATCGTGCGCGGATTAACGGATGACGAAATTCGCCCGCTGCACCACGCTGCGCAAATTGCAGGGTTGGATGTTTTATTCGAAGTTCACGATGAAGCTGAATTGGAACGTGCATTGAAGCATAACCCTACGATGGTTGGAGTAAATAACCGCAATCTTTCGACTTTCCAAATCGACCTTTCTTTTGCCGAACGCGTGCTTCCGCAAATGCCTTCCCACATTTTAAAAGTAGCAGAAAGTGGTATTAAGACCGTGGACGATGCTCGACGCATGCGTCAAGCAGGAGCTCAAGCCTTGCTCGTCGGGGAATCGCTTATGCGATCCCCCAATCCTCAAGCACTTTTATCTGCTTTTCGAGAAGTATGAACGACGGCCCCTTGTCGCTCTCGGAGACTCGCGAGTTGCTCGCACGTCTTTCGCACATGCCCAAAAAATGGTTAGGGCAAAACTTTTTAGTCGATGGCAATATCGTTCGTAAATCTCTCGAGTTAGGTGAAGTAAAACTGGGAGACGTTGTGGTCGAAATTGGTCCGGGGTTAGGAACACTGAGTCGCACACTTTTGGGAGCAGGGGCTGATTTACATGCCGTTGAAGCCGACTCCACCATGGTCTATCATTTGCAAAGTTCACTCCAGTCGCGTTGGCCTCAAAGCTTTCATTTAAT
>RFOO01000102.1 GCA_009926645.1 bacterium
TTGCCTCGGCGATAACCGCCATCCATGGTGATAACGGCCTTCGATTTAGCATCGTTGACTCGGTCGCGAATGGATTCAGCGGAGAAACCGCCAAAGACTACGGAGTGAACAACGCCGATACGTGCGCAAGCGAGTACGGCAATCGCTAGCTCGGGCACCATGGGCATGTAAATTGCCACGGTGTCGCCTTTTTTGAGGCCTAAGTTTTTAAGTACGTTCGCGAAGCGGCTGACTTCTTTGAGGAGTTCACGGTAAGTAATGCGACGAATTTCATCGGCTTCACCATTCGTGGTGGGTTCGCCTTCAAAGACGATGGCGACTTTGTCGCCTAAACCCTTGGCGATTTGCGCATCAAGGCAGTTGTAAGCGATGTTGGTTTTACCATCAACAAACCAGCGGAAGAAAGGCTTTTTAGATTCATCGATGACTTTGGTCCATGGTTCAAACCAGGTCAGTTCTTTTGCTTCATCGCCCCAAAAACCTTCGGGATCATCAATCGAGCGACGGTAAAGCTTTTGATAACCATCCATACCTTTGACGCGTGCTTTAGCGACAAATTCGGCAGAGGGAGGGAAGACTTGCTCAGAATCACCAAAGCCCTCGGAGGCGGCTTTTTTTACATCGGCCATTTCCTCATTCACCGACCCGCTATCACTTTCTTTTTTCCGTAGAATCAAGTAAACGGCGAAGATAATCACGATAGCCAGAGTGAGGAATAAGCCGGGCTTTTCGACGAAGGTGTTAACGTTAGTATTATTAAGCAATACCATGGTGAATGTTGGGGGCGAGCATCAGAGCATAATTGCCCTGTCGAGGGCAACAAAAACGGGCGGCCTTGGACACTAATTTTTCTTTTTACCCTCTTGGCCTATTTCCTTGGGGGTCGTTTTACTGCTTACCCGCGGTTAATTCTTGCAGAAGTTCGCTGAAATTATTGACCACACGGGCCCCTAGGCCCTCAAGGCGATCGCGATGCTGGTAGCCGTGCGCGATGAGGATGCAGTCGGCCCCCATGGCTTGGGCTGCTTCGTAGTCATGAGCCGTATCCCCGAGATAAATGACTTCTTCGGGGTGGAGAGAGAGGTCTTGCAGGTGATTTCTGGCCCGGTGCTCTTTACTGCCAGCGTAAATGTCCCCACTCCCGCAGGTTTTAATAAAGAGGTCTGCGAGTCCATGTTCTGACAAGGTTTGGCGCAGTAGTTGATGTTCGTAGGCAGAAAGAATCGAATGAGTCAGTCCGTGAAGAGAAAGGTTTTGGAGTAAATCTTTCGCTTGATGATGGAGTTGGCAGTGAGCCTTCTTCATCTCGTAAGCAGACATGAATCGAGCTGAGAGCGACTCAAAGGTTACTTGGTCGGTTGTGAAGCCAAGTTTTTCGTAAACCTTGATTGCGGGAAACTCAAAAATTTGCCGGTAGTGATGAGGATCGAGTAAGGCGCGTTTTTCTTCGGCTAAAATTTGATTCAATGCTTCGCAACAAAGCCAGGTGTCATCGAGCAAAGTTCCATTCCAATCCCATACGGCGTGGCGATAGGTAGTGAGTTTCTTGCGCATGGGTACTTTTAAGGGATACCTCGTAGCAAAGAGAGCAAGTCATTGTTCTCTTTTTCGCAAGGACGCACCAACGCTTGCGTATAAAACCCTCAATCTTTCCGAGCAATTTCGCTTGGAGTAAGGCGTTAAATGGCTTACCCCTTCTCTATGCTTTCTGAACTTCAACGCGCCGAGTTGCTCCGATTTGCCGAAGCTTTGGCGGATGAGGTTCGACCGCTACTCTTGCAGGCACATGCTCAGTCCGAAACAGCCATCGAAATAAAATCAGACGGCACACCAGTAACAGTTGCGGACCGCGAAGCGGAGGCGTTGATGCGGGCCAAAATTAAGAAGACTTACCCGCATCACGGAATTTTAGGTGAGGAGTTTGGGGCAGAAAATGCGGACGCTGAATATTGCTGGGTGCTTGATCCGATTGATGGAACGAAGTCATTTCTTTCGCGCGTTCCTCTTTATACCACTTTGATTGGTTTACGTTATCAAGGGCAGCCGAGCTTGGGGTTGATTGATCAACCCGTATTGCGTGAACGTGTTGTTGGCGATGGGGTGGTGACTAAATTTAATGGGAAAATAGTGCGCGCTAAAGAGGTTCCTTTAAATCAGGCCGTTGTCGTTGGTTCAGACTTTGATCATATTCGTCGCTACCAACCTCAAGCTCACTGGACGCGATTGGCTGATGCCGTTGCCCATACTCGTACGTGGGGAGATGGTTACGGTTATTTACTGGTGGCCACGGGGCGCGCCCAAGTTGTCGTCGACCCCGTGATGAATCCTTGGGACATCATTCCGATACTCCCCCTATTAAAAGGAGCGGGAGCGAAGGTGACGAGTTGGCAGGGCGGAGACGCTTTATCCGCGGGCAATGTGATAGCCGCTGCTCCACAGTTGCACGCCGCTGTACTGCAAACGCTCGGCGTTTAATTTAGGATTTTAATCGGACTTTGAGGGACTGACCGTGGGCATCGAGGCTTTCCATTTTAGCGAAAGCTTCCACCACGGCTTCGGCTTTTTTCAAAGAGGCTTTGTCGTAGCGAGCAAAGCTGGTCCGACGTAAGAAGTCAGCAACGCGTAATCCGCTGAAAAATCGACCCGTTCCTCCCGTGGGTAGGGTGTGGCTAGGGCCGGCAGTAAAATCGCCCAAGACAGTCGGGGTCTCATGACCGAGAAGTAAGGCGCCTGCGGTAGTAATTCCTTCAGAAATCTTTTTTTGTTTTCCCGCAGCGACCATTAACTCGAGGTGCTCGGGTGCTACTAGGTTGGCAACGCGGACGGCGTCCTCAATTTGATCGACCACAACCACGCAAGTCATCGACTCGATTGCTTTACGAATTTTTTCTCCGTGTTTGAGGTTGTTCGATTGGGTTCGAGCTTCAGATAAGCAACGTTCGGCGAGGGCTTCACTATCGCAGACCAAATAAAGTTTTTCTTTTCCGCTACCGTGTTCGGCTTGAGCGCAGAGATCGGCAGCGACCCAAGCAGGCTTGGCTGAGCGATCGGCGATAATCATCACTTCACTGGGGCCAGGGAGAAGGTCGACGCCTACTAAACCAAAAAGTTGTCGCTTTGCTTCCGTTACGTAGGCGTTGCCTGGACCAAAAACTTTATCGACTGCGGGAATGCAACCTGTGCCAACAGCCATCGCCGCAATGGCTTGTACGCCACCGACTGCATAAACTTCTTTGACGCCACAAAAATGCAGAGCAGCCAGGATATCGGGATTAATTTTTCCTTCAGCGTTAGGGGGAGTGCAGGCACAGATTTCAGGAACACCTGCGACCTTCGCTGGAATTGCTGTCATTAAAACCGTGGAGACAAGGGGGACTTGCCCGCCGGGTATGTAGAGTCCGCAACGCTGAATCGCATGGTAACGCTCTCCGACGAGGGCGCCGTGGGGATTCTTGGCTTTCCAGTTTTTAGGTAAAGTTTTGCGATGAAAATCTTCGATACAGCGAATGGCTTCTTGCATGGCCTGTTTTTTTTCAGGCACACATTGGTCGGCCGCTTTTTGTAACTGTTCAGCGGAAATGCGTAATTGCCGAATGTTTAACTTAGCGTGATCAAAGCGAGCGGTGTGATAAAGCACCGCTACATCACCGCGGGTGCGAACATCCTCAATAATCGCACCGACCGCTTGGCGGATTTCTGCAACCGCTTCGCCATTGCCCACAAAGGCGCGAAGTTTGGAGGGGAAGTCTTTGTCGCTGGCCCGAAGTACTGGCATAGTCTTAACGAACGGGGAAAGTGAAGATATCCTCGCTCACGCTGGGGTTAAGGGTGATTTTTTCGTATGTCACGTCGAGTAAGACTTTGCCGTCGATAAATACTTTTTCGCGTTTGACGAACGTAACCTCACCCTCGGTGGTAAATTCTTCGACTTGTTGACGCTGTTGTTGTCCGGCTTCGGTTTTCTGGTCGTAGGCGACCAACTTAAAGTTTTCTGTGTTAAAGAAGCGCGTCACGGCGAAGCCGTTCTTGTAGCGATACTCGAGGGCATACACCGTTTGTTCATTAACTTTGTCTTTACCGATTAACTTCACGCTTCCGATTTCCTTGGCGGGCGCAGCAAAGAAACTGAGTTCATCGGTGGTCATCTCGCGCATACGAGCAACTTGAGCAAACCCGATAATTTTACTTTCACCTTGTCCGTTAGTTAGATTACGTCGAGCGGCCCAACCTTCGAGGCCGTTGCTTGCGGTGATATTTTCTAAAGTGTAATCTTTGTTATAATCCACTTGGCGACGGGAAGCACCTACTTCATCGAGAATCGTTAGTCCGAGAGGGTTTTTTTCGGGGTCAGTAAAGCGCAACTCATACCTTACGCCCTTAATCTTGTTAAGAGCTTGAGGATCTTTGGCGATTGCCGCACGAGCCTTCTCGATGATTTCTCGAGCGCTTAAATCAGCGGCTTGGCTAGTTTGGGGAACGAGCCCTAAAGCCAAGGCAACGAGCATAAGGCGGAGGTGTGCCATAAGAGTCTAGAATTTGCCTAGGGGTGGTTTTTTGGCAAGCACAGGAATGGCTGAGGTGTAACTCTGGCCAATAAAATTAAGGAATAAACGAGCTATTTAACTGCGTGAGGCTTGCAGTAAATCGCCGACCGTTGTTCGTCCCTCATAAAGAGCTTTGCCGACGATAGCACCAACAAGGTTCGGGTAGGCTCGGGCAAGTTGTGCAAGTTTAGCGACATCGTCAGTGCTCGCGACACCTCCTGAGGCAATGACACCACAGGGGCAAATACGTAAAAGTGTTTCTAGAGATTTCCAATTTGGCCCTGTGAGCATACCATCGGTTGCGATATCGGTGTAGATGACGGTTGAGATACCAAGTTCGCCAACTTCTTTCGCAAAGTCTGGTGCTTTGAGACCAGTAACAGCCGTCCAGCCTTTCACGGCGACGAGGCCATCTTTCGCATCAATGCCCACAGCGAGTTTAGCTCCATGGGCTTGTGCCATCTCGCGTAAAAAGGCGGGGTCGGTGGCGGCTCGGGTGCC
>RFOO01000103.1 GCA_009926645.1 bacterium
ACGACCTCCTCCTTCGACGGCGCGGATGCCGTATTTGGTATCATAAGTGAAATCTGCGTGGGAGGGCCGATAAGCAGATTTCATTTCTGTGTAGGCCTGAGGACGCTGATCGCTATTACGAATGATGATTGCGATGGGTGAACCGAGAGTGAGTCCTTGAGTGGAAACACCCGAGAGGATTTCTGGAACATCGCCTTCTTTGCGCTGGGTGGTCAAAGCACTTTGTCCAGGCCGGCGACGGGCTAATTCGTGTTCAAGAAATTTAGGGTCGAGTGGCACCCGCGGAGGACAGCCATCGATGATAACACCGAGAGCCGGACCATGGCTTTCGCCAAAGGTCGCTACGCGAAAAGCTTGTCCATGAATATTGCCCATAAAAAAGAAGTAGTTTAAAAAAAGAACGCCGCCAAGCCAAGAGGCAGGGCGGCGTTCTTTTTGGCGATTCCGCCCTAAGTTTTAGCGACGGAGGTTAGCGGTAATCTTAGAGACAAGCTGTTGGCTTTGTTCGCAGTTACCAAAGAATCCATAGAGAACAGTGACTTCGGTGTAAGACTCGTTCTTCTCTTTGTTCTCTACCTTTGTGATATTAACTTTGATTTCGATATCGCCAATCGCACGAGCAAAGACGGTCGTGTCGAAAGGCTTGCCAGTAGCATCACCACGGTGATCCGTTTCGCCCATACGTTTCATGGTATCGGTATTGGAGTCGATCGCGCGTTTGACGGCATTAAATACGGCTTCAGGCTCAGCCTTGTAACGCGTGGTGAGTTTACCTGTGGCGTTAGAGTAAAGAGAGCTGGAGTTGTCTGGGTTATCCACGCCAACATAAGTTGAGCAGCCCACAAAGGCTAACGAAGTGGCGAGGAGGGCATAGGTGGCGACGTTCTTCATAGAGGTGTTTATCAAAGTACCCCTTAGCAAGCATACCAAGGGCTTTATGGCAACCCCTTTCGCCACCACTCCCCTGAGCTAAATTGGCCTGTTTTGTAATTAAAAAGTCATTACAAATCACTTTTTTGGCCGCTTAAAAGGGGATAGACGAATGATCTCTGTTCAAGTGAGGGTAACTTTTGATGAAAATTTGTTCACTCATTTATTATTTAAATCATTCAATAACAGGTATTTACATAAAATATAATAAAATTAACCCCAAAAAGTTGGAGAGAGCCGATCCCTGCCTGTGAATGGTGTTAACAATAACCTGGGGCAAAAACCTTGACGAGTGGGGCATAGTGGCGAAAAGTGGGTGAGTAGGGCGAGTTAGCCCAACCCCATGTCTATTGGTCAAAATTCCAGTCTATTTACTGGCATCCATCACGGAAAGTTGGATGAGAAGAATCGTGTGACCATTCCTGCGGCTTGGCGTTTTGAAGGTTCGGGTGAAATGACCTTTTTAGCGATGTATCATCCGGCGGTTGGATCGATTGTGGTTTTCCCACCGTCGATGGTGAAACGCATCTCAGAAGCAGCCTCGCAAGTCACGGTCAGTGATCCGGATAAAATGAATGCGCTGAGCTTATTAGGCGCCAATAGTATTCAGGTTTCGTGCGATAAAGCAGGTCGCATCACACTCAACGAACACGTCGTAAAAGAAGCGAATCTGGATCGCGATGTGATTTTCAAAGGTGGTTTCACGACATTCCAGATCTCAGCCAAAAATCCTCCCCAGACGGATCGCGATTCGGAAAGCACTCGCGTGATTCTGCGCGCACTGCGCGAACTCGGGATATGACCATGTATCCAAAAGTTACTTA
Organism: bacterium; assembly: GCA_009926645.1. GTDB lineage: Bacteria > Verrucomicrobiota > Verrucomicrobiia > Opitutales > UBA953 > UBA953. The sequence goes on from RFOO01000103.1 coordinate 1,755, forward strand.
CACAACTCACACTTTATTCACATTTTAATTTTTCATGACTAACCACGTGCCAGTTCTGTTGGAGGAGTGTTTAACACTGCTCAACCCACAGAACGACCGTGCTTACTTGGATTGTACTTTTGGGGGAGGTGGACACAGCGCAGCGATTTTAGAAAAAGCCGCAACCGCTACCGTTGATGCCTTGGATCAAGATCCAATGGCTGCTGAACGTGCACAAACCTTGGCTACTCGTTATCCAGGGCGCTTGCGTTTTCATGCGGAAAATTTTCGTAACCTTGACCGCGTTCCGGGTCGTTTCGACGGTGTTCTGATGGACATTGGGGTGTCTTCACATCAGTTGGATGCTCCGGAGCGCGGTTTCTCTTTTCGTTTCGATGCGCCGAATGATATGCGTATGGATACGCGTCGGGGCAGAACGGCTGCCGAATTTTTAGAGCAAGCGAATCGGCAAGAGCTGGAGAAGGCAGTGCGTGATTATGGTGAAGAGCCTCGTTGGTTTCGCATTGTGAATGCCATCGAATCAGCCCGCGGTAGCGGACGACTTTCTCGAACCGCTTCTTTTGCTCATTTGGTAGCAGAAGCAGCTCCGCCTCCACCTGGACCACGCGGTCCACACCCTGCGACGAAAACTTTTCAAGGTGTACGCATTGCGATTAACGATGAGTTAGGCGCTTTATCCGAAGCCTTGCCTAAGGCTTTTGCCAAACTGAAACAAGGCGGAGTCTTAGCGGTTATCTCTTTTCATTCACTGGAAGATCGTTTGGTAAAACGCTACATGAATGGTGTGAGCGGTCGCCCTTTGGACCGAGAGGACAATCGCACGCAAGACGAGCGGGTGAAGTTGGCTGAATTATTAACACGCAAAGCTGTGCAACCCTCGGCGGAGGAACAAAGTCGTAATCCTCGCAGTCGTTCGGCCCGTTTACGGGCGGTAAGGAGGATTGCGCCATGACGGGGAGCCGATTTTTTGCTGCGTGTATGGTTGTGGCGACCGTGGCTACGGGAGCCATTGGCTTAATTAACATCATGAAGTTACGCCTGCGGGCGGATGATGTGGGTGTACACATTGTTCGAATCGAACGATCGATTCAGGAATCGAAAAAGGAACTCGATGCTTTAAAGCGACAACGCGATTTCGCTCAGGATACGGTGCAACTCATCCAGCGAGTCGGCGATGATTTAAAACCACCCGCCCCTGAACAGGTCGCTTGGTTACGCATCACGCCAGGAATTTCCGCAGCTAATACGAAAAACAAAATTGTCGTTAGTCCACGAATGACTGCGATGGACATCGCCTTTCAGCCCTTAGCGGATCAGGGGGGAACTCGTACCCGATGACTCTTCCTCACGCCAGGCGATTGCGCTTCCGTTCGCTCGCCTGGATCGTGTCCCTTTGTTTCTTAGCGGTCATCGCTCGGCTCATTTGGTTGCATTGGGTGGAAGCACCTGCGCTTTGTGCCGAGGCTTTTCAAGCGCGAAGCGTCTTTAAAGAAATCGAATGTCGGCGAGGCGAGATTCGTGATGCCAAAGGAAATTTATTAGCCGTATCCGAGGACGTTTGGGATATTGGCGTGGATCCTGAGTCGCTGAAAAAAGAAGAATTAGGTAAAGCGACAGAAGTTGCTAAAATTTTGCGCATCCTGCCTTCGGTCGTGCAACAGGCATTCAGTACCAGCGTGCGGGTCGATGGAGAGGGAAATGAAAGACGAGTGCGCTGGATTGTTTTAGCACGAGACTGCGATGAAAAAACCGTCAAATTGATTCAAGCGCTCAATGTCAAAGCTTTGCGGGCGGAGTTAAAGTATCGTCGCAACTATCCCAGTGCAAGTTTGGCTGCTCATGTTATCGGTTACGTTAATAAAGAGGGACAAGCGGCGATGGGTATCGAAAAAGTGATGAATGATTTTCTCGAGGGACAAAAAGGCTGGATTGAATCCGAGCGCGACGGCCGTCGGCGAGAAATTGCCAGTATTCGTTTACGAGAAGTGGCTCCGATTGATGGCAATACCGTAGTACTAACCATCAATAGTTTCGTACAAAAATTTTGCGAGGATGCTTTAGCTCAAGCCGTGGCGGAGTATAAGCCACTCAGTGGAGTGATTATCGTGAGTGAGCCCAAAACTGGGCGAATTCTGGGGCTGGCGAACTGGCCTACTTTCGATTTAAATAAGTTTTTCGATAGTCAGGCTGCTCCGCTCGAGAACCAAAGAAATCGTGCGGTTACGGATGTTTATGAGCCAGGTTCAGTTTTTAAAATTGTTTCGATTTCAGGCGCATTAGAAGAGCGTCTCGTTACTCCCGAATCGATTTACGACTGTAGCCTCTCTGCGGTGCCTTATCGTGGACGAATGGTTTCGTTGCCAGCGGATTCTCATCCGATTGGCGTGGTGAATGTAAGGGATATTGTTCGAGAGTCTTCGAATCGTGGTACAGTTCAAATTGGGATGTTGTATGCTGAAAAAATGGGGGAAGATCGTTTTGATCAGCTCATTCGCTCTTTTGGTTTTGGGGAGAGTTCCAAAATTATCACGGGTTCGGAAGTCCCTGGATTATTAATTAAACCGGCCAAATGGGATGGTATCACGATTTCCCGTATTCCCATGGGACACTCGGTGAGTGTGACCGCCTTGCAAATGCACTTTGCTATGTCGGTCATCGCCGCCGATGGACTTTTAATGCAGCCTCAATTGGTGCTGCGAGTCGAGGATTCGAAAACCAAGGAAGTAATTTTAAATTACCCTCCACGGGCACGTGGACGCGCGATAAAAAGTTCTACCGCGACGGGGGTTGCGCAATTATTGCGTGGTGTCTGTAGTAAATTAGGTACTGCGCCGATTGCCGATATTCCAGGTTACGAAGTTGCGGGTAAAACAGGCACCACTCAGAAGATTATTAACGGAAAGTATTCTAGTACGCACCACGTTGCTTCTTTTGCCGGATTTTTCCCAGCCCATGATCCGCGTTTAGCGATAACCGTGATTTTAGATGATCCACAAACCAGTGGTGGCGTGGCTTACGGGGGCAAGATTGCCGCTCCTGTTTTCCGGGAAGTTGCCGAAAAATGTATTCAGTGGCTGGAAATTCCGCCAGTGAGTTCCGCCATCCGATCCGTGGCTAAAAACGAACCATGAGAGTTCAACTCCTAACCTCGTTACCTCGAATGTCTTCACCTACCCTCCATTCCTTACTTCAGAATATACCTGTGCTTGGTCGTTCGGGAGATTGGCAGGTTCGCATTACGGGATTAGTCACA
>RFOO01000104.1 GCA_009926645.1 bacterium
CCACCATACTCCATATGAGCACAGGCTGCAGCAATCATTTCAGAAGCACCGCGAGCCACAATTTGAACCCCAAGAACTTTATCGGATTTAGCATCGGCAATCACTTTCACAAAGCCTGTCGTGGCATCGGTAGCAATGGCTCGACCATTTCCAGCTAATTGGAATTTTCCGATTTTAACCTCGAGATTTTTCGCTTTGGCTTCCGATTCAATCAGGCCAACGCCGGCGACTTCTGGTTCGGTGTAAATGACTCCAGGGATGATGTTGTAATTCACGTGACCCGATTTGCCGGCAATAATTTCGGCAGCGGCGACACCTTCTTCCTCCGCTTTGTGCGCGAGCATTGGACCAGCCACAACATCACCAATAGCGTAGACACCAGGAATGTTGGTACGGAAGTGATCATCGATTACGATGCGCTGACGTTCATCTAATTTAAGGCCAGCCTCTTGTGCACCCAATCCCGTGGTGTTGGGTTTGCGACCCACTGCGACGAGGATTTTGTTGGCGGGGAATTCGAGTACTTTGCCATCGCGTTCGGCGGTAAGAGCCAAGCCTGCAGAGGTTTTTTTCACACCAGTGACTTTGGCACCGAGTTCAAACTTCAAGCCTTGTTTCTCAAAAGCTGCTTGGGCAACTTTGGTAACGTCTGCATCATAAGCAGGGCCCCCAATGCTCGTCATCATTTCAACCACGGTTACTTGCGAGCCGAGGCGAGACCAGACGGAACCGAGTTCAAGGCCAATCGCACCAGCACCCACGACAACCATTTTCTCAGGGACACTGGTTAAAGAAATACCGTGATCCGAAGAAATGATGGTTTCGCCATCAAACTTGAGGAAAGGCAATTCGACAACCGATGAGCCAGTAGCAATCAAGATATTTTTAGTCTCCAGAGTGCGTTCTCCACCAGTGCTACGCACCAAAACTTTGCCTGGCTTATCTAAGCGACCTAGACCGCGGACAATTTCAATACCACGTTTCGAGACTAAGTACTCGACGCCTTTGTTCAACTGAGCGACGACTTTATCTTTGTTCGCCAGCATTGCGCTGACATCAAAAGTAATTTTTTCGGCACCCACTAAGCCATGTTTTTTACCGTGCAGAGCTTGCTGGTAGACTTCAGTCGAGTGAAGTAGGGCCTTGGAAGGAATGCATCCAACATTCAGGCAAGTACCACCTAAAGTGGGGTCTTTTTCAACGAGGGCGACTTTAAGCCCAAGTTGAGCGGCTTTGATGGCAGCAACATAACCACCTGGGCCTGAACCAATGACAACGAGATCGAGTTGAGACATGAGAAAGTAAGGAATTAAGAAATACCAAAGAGTAGGGTTTGCGGTTCTTCGATGTACTGACGTACTTTAACCAAGAATGTTACAGCTTCTTTACCATCAATGATACGATGGTCGTAAGACAGAGCGAGATACATGATGGGGCGAACAACGACTTGTCCCTTTTCAACGACTGCACGCTCAACGATGTTGTGTAGACCCATAATCGCCGCTTGTGGGTGGTTAAGAATGGGCGTGGAGAGCATTGAGCCATAAATGCCACCATTGGAAATGGTGAAGACTCCGCCTTGTAATTCAGGTAACTGAATTTTTCCATCGCGAGCACGTTTGCCGAAATCGCCAATGGCTTTTTCGATGCCAGCAAAAGAGAGTTGATCGCAGTCGCGAACGACGGGAACCATGAGACCTTTGTCAGTTCCCACAGCGACACCGATATCATAAAAATGATTTTCGATAATATCTTCTCCGTCGAGTTGCGCGTTAACCTGCGGAACCTCTTTCAAGGCTTGTACAGCTGCTTTGACGAAGAAAGACATGAAACCGAGTTTGACCCCGTATTTCTTGAGGAATTCTTCACCGTGGCGTTTACGCAATTCCATCACCGGAGCCATGTTGACCTCATTAAAGGTGGTCAGCATCGCCGTTTCTGATTTTGCCTGAACTAAACGTTCTGCAATTTTACGACGAAGAGGTGACATGCGTTTGCGCGACGTGCGACCATCTCGTGAAGGGATTTCAATGGCAGGTGCTTTAGCAGTCGAAGGTGCAGGAGTCGATGGGGCGACTGATTGAATCGGCGTTTGACCGTCAAGTGCGGCAAGCATGTCGCCTTTGGTAACGCGACCATCTTTGCCCGTGCCAGGAATCGAGGCAGGGTTAAGTCCTGTTTCTGCTGCAATACGACGAACGGCTGGAGAGACATCGCCAACGTCTACAGATTTTGTGGCGATGGGTTGTGGAGCTGGAGCAGGTGTCGCTGTGGCAGGTTTCGCCGCAGGAGCCGGTGCTGAGGCTGCTGGAGAGGCAGCAGGCGCGGGACTTGATCCAGCTGCTCCGACCTCAATGGTTGCAACCACTTGGCCTACGAGAACTTCTGTTCCCGCGTTTACTAAAATGGTAATTTTTCCATCAGCTTCTGCGGTGCCTTCCGAGGTAATCTTGTCAGTCTCATAAGAATAAAGGTTTTGGCCTTTTTTCACGGCATCGCCGCTTTTGACTGTCCAAGAGGCCAACAGGCCACCGGTGATGGATTCTCCCATCGAGGGAATTTTGACTTCTAGAGCCATAAAGTTAGATAATTTACCTTGGAAGCCCTTCGCCCGAGTTTCAACGGGGAAATAGGGTATTTATTACCATTTTTTCGGTGAAAGGATGGTTGGGAATCCGCCGAAAGTCCTGATTAAGGGACTTGTGCATCTTTTTAGATAGAAAAAGCCTGTTTTATGAGGTCCGCTTGCTCTAAACGGTGAACGGAGAGTGCTCCGACGGCAGGCGAAGCTGCAGCATCGCGACCAGCATAGAGGGGTTTAACACCTAAAGTGGATTCAAGAAGAGGTGCGATGAAGGTCCAAGCACCCATATTCTGAGGTTCATCCTGAACCCAAACCACTTTGACTGGTGAGCCGTACTGCTGATACAACTTTTTAATCGTTGCTGCATCAAAAGGGTAGAACTGCTCAGCCCGAACGATGGTAGTTGTCGTATCTTTACGCTGCACGCGATCCGCTTCTAAATCGTAGAACACTTTTCCAGAGCAGATGAGTAAACGTTCGGTCTTTGTGGCTGGAGTTGAATCAGGCAAGAAGGCTTGGAAAGAGCCTTGGGTGAAATCGGTTAAGACGCTGACGCAAGCTTTGTGTCTTAAGAGACTCTTGGGAGTCATCACCACTAAGGGCTTACGATGTTCAGACTTCACTTGTCGACGAAGGGCATGGAATAACTGAGCCGGTGTGCTGGGTTGAATCACTTGAATATTATTTTCAGCACACAACTGGAGATAGCGCTCCAAGCGAGCGGAGGAGTGCTCGGGGCCTTGACCTTCGTAGCCGTGAGGCAGTAAAAGGACGAGTCCGCTGGTTTGTCCCCACTTCGATTCGGCAGAGGCAATAAACTGATCGATGATGATTTGTGCACCATTAGAGAAGCCGAATTGAGCTTCCCAAATCACCAGTGAATCAGGTGCTTCGAGAGAGTATCCGTAGTCAAAACCTAAAACAGCATACTCAGAAAGCGTTGAATTGACGAGTTCGATGGATTCACCGCCAGCGACTGAATTGAGCGGCGTGTACTCAGCGTCATTGGAAGGATCATGTAAAACCGCATGGCGGTGGGCAAAGGTGCCACGTTCACAATCCTGTCCAGAAATGCGGATAGGGTGGCCCTCCGCTAAAAGGGTGCCAAAGGCTAAAGCCTCGCCGAGAGTCCAATCAAAATTAACGCCTGATTTGAATGCTTCAGCGCGAATATCCAAGGAGCGCTTAATCTTGTGATTCGGTGAGAAATCAGGAGGCATCTGCCAAAGTGATGGAGCCACTTTGTCGATTAATTCTTTTGCAGCCTTTGTTTCGACCGAGGTGTCGTAGGGAGACTTAAATGGACGTAAGAGAGAAGGAGCGCCTTTGTTTTGCTCCTCTTCTTTTTTTGCCGCTGCTACAGCACGTTCTTGGGCGGCGTTTAAAGTAACATCAAATTCATTTCGTAGCGACATTAACTCGCCATCAGGTGCCGACCCCGACTCGACGAGGCGTTTAGCGTAAAGCTCGGAGACCGTGGGGTGACTGGAAATAGATTTGTAAAGAATGGGCTGAGTAAAAAGAGGCTCGTCGGCTTCGTTGATTTCAGTGCAGTGACGACCAGTGCGAGCTTCGTCAGGATTGGTGGTGAATCCAACCTGATTATTCGTCACAAAGTGTAAGGTGCCACCAACGGAGTATCCTTTAACTCCCGAGAGATTCAAAGTCTCCATGACAATGCCTTGTCCAGCAAACGCGGCGTCACCGTGAACCAGAATAGGCAGAAGCTCTGAACGATTTGATCCGTTCTGCAAGTCCACCCGTGCACGGGCACGACCGAGAGCCACAGGGTTAACAGCCTCGAGGTGGCTCGGGTTATAAGCTAAAGTTAAAGCGACAGATTTACCGTCAACGGTTCGACTGTTTTCATATCCGAGGTGATATTTTACATCGCCGTCTCCATTGGTCGTATCGGGAACGTAGCTTTCGGAAAATGCCTTGAAGAGTTGTTCAGGTTTTTTGCCCAGAACGTTAACCAAGACATTGAGCCGACCACGGTGGGCCATACCAATAATAATATCAGAAATACTCAATCCTGGTGCGCGTTGAATCACGCGTTCAATCGCGGCTAATAAACTTTCTCCTCCTTCGATGGAGAAGCGTTTAGCACCCACAAAGGTGCGATGAAGGAATCGCTCAAATTGTTCACCTTGTACAATGGTACGGAGGAAAAAACGACGTGTTGCGGCATCGTAGTTGGCGCGTAATCCAGAGGATTCGACACGCTCCTGGAGCCAACGACGACGATCGCCATCCTGAATATGCGTATACTCTACACCGATAGTGTTACAGTAGATGGACTTTAGTTTCGAGAGGATTTCCGAGAGAGGGAGATTGGTGCCACCAAGAAAATCGCCCGTGTAGAATACTTGATTGGCAGGAATGGTATCGAGCCCGAGTGCTTT
>RFOO01000105.1 GCA_009926645.1 bacterium
CGGGCCAATGAGGTTGCAGCCTGCCCTCGCCGGTCAAGTGACTTCACCCAAGAATCGACTGAGGATAAAGTGACTTCCGCCCATGATTTTTGCCCAGCGCGACCGCAGTGTTCGGCAAAACGGACCAAATCATCCTCGTAAGCCTGTACAGTTAACTTCGCTAATCCACGTTCAAGAGCAAGATAGGCCAAGAAGGCATCCACCGACTCCATGAGCTCGGGTGGAGCCTTTTTTCCTTTATTGTGACGCCTCTGTCCCATGCATTCATCAGTATTGCGAAGAGCCTAAAGGAGTCCATAAAGATTCCCTATGTCTAGTCAGCGAGAGAAAACAATGAAGCCCACCGACCTTCGTGGCATCCTTCGGTATGTCCCGATGTTCCGCGATCACGTCTTCGTCATCGCCGTCGACGGTTCCATCGTCAGTCACGAAAATTTTACAAACATCGTCACCGATATCGCTGTTCTGCGCAGTCTATCTATCAAAGTTATTCTCGTTCACGGAATTGGATATCAATTGGTCTCTTTAGCGGGAGAGCACAACGTCCCCCTTTCCGATGTACAAGGGGAAGGCGTTACGGATGCCGCCACGATGTCACTTGCCCGGGAAGCCTCTGCCCTTGTTTCACAAACTGTTTTAGAACACCTTTCTCAAGCAGGATTACGTTGCGCAATTACGAATGCCGTGAGAGCCACCAACTTAGGTGTGATCAAAGGCAAAAACCATCTCTTCACTGGCAAGGTAGAAAAAGTCGATGTCGCGATTCTCAAATCAATGCTCGCCCAAGACATCCTCCCACTCGTGACGCCGATTGTCTGTGATCGCGAAGGCCAGTCTTTGCGGGTTAATAGCGACCACCTTGCGATGGAACTCGCAGCGGCGATGGGTGCTTCTAAACTCATTTACCTAACGCCTTTCCCTGGCCTGCAAATCAACGGTCAAGTGCGGATCAATCTACCCGAAGACGAATTGAAAAAAATCTTAGCCGATAAGTCGATGGTGCTAGATCCTCGAATTCGGAGCAAAGCTGTCCAAGCAGCCAAAGCTCTTGATGAGAACGTACCTCGGGCTCACATTTTAGATGGACGGGTCTTTGGCGGATTACTGACTGAAATCTTCGATAAAGTCGGCCTCGGCACCATGATTCACGCCAATGACTACGACCAAATTCGTCAGGCCAAAAAGAAAGATGCACAAGCCCTTTACAATTTAGCCAAACACGGGGCCAAAACCGATGCCCTCGTTTTACGCACTCGCCAGCAAATCGAGCAATCCATCAGTGAATTTTTTGTCTACGAAATCGATGATAGCATTATTGGTTGCGCCGCCCTAAAGCCCTATCCCGATGGAAAAACCATGGAAGTCTGCGCCGTCTACGTGCAGCCTTTTTACCACGGCCGTGGCGTTGGAAAAAAACTAGTTGAGTACGCCAAACTCAGAGCCAAGGAGTGCGGAGCGAAAAAATTAGTCGCCCTAACCACGCAGACTCAGGGATTTTTCCAATCGGCCTGCGGATTCGTGGCCGGCTCGCTCAAAGATTTATCTCCTGCACGTCGTAAGGAATTAAAAGCGAGTGGTCGCAACTCGCACGTTCTTCAATTCCCCTTGCGGAAATTAAAGGACGGCGTGCGTTAAAGCTTCATCGCCAGTTTACTTGAGGAAGTAGTCTCTCTGCTTCGCCGAGATGGGGAGACCGAGTTTTTCCATCACCTTCATATAATCTTCCCATACCTTACGCTTATTGGCGTTGCTTGGGCTGTTCAGAATATAATTGGGATGAAAAGTGGGCATCAGAGGAATACCTTCAACCTCTTGCCACACTCCACGAACGTGGCTGATTGTTTCTTTTGTTTCCTTCAGCGCATGGACGGCTTGCTGCCCTAAAGCCATCACGCATTGAGGTCGGATGATTTTAAGGAGAGATAAAAGATAAGGCTTATTAAAGGAAATCTCCCAGTCTTTAGGAACCGCCTTCTGATGCGGTGTAGCCGTCTCTGGACGCCAAACCATCGAATTAACCAAGTAAATATCTTTATCGGTCAAACCAGTCTCCTTCAGAATTTTTTGCAAAGTAACTCCGACATCACCCACAAAGGGTCGCCCAGCTTCGAGTTCCTCAATACTTGGAAGATCGCCTACCAAAACCACTTTTGCATCGAGGGATCCAAAACCGAGCATGGGTTTGATTCCATTCTTCAGATGGCGACGCGTCTGTTCGCAGTCAGAGACTACTTTTTGTAACCACTCCATTTGTTCAAGCTTAGTTCCAGAGGGCAAAGTAACGACTGGAGGAGAGGGTGCGGGCGTTGCTGATGCATCGCTGTTTGAATTCACGACGCCTGCACGAGTTTCGAACGTCTTGCTGGGTTGGGCCTTAATCGTCTCTTTAGAAAGAATAGCCGATTTTAAAGGAGTTGATGGCTTTGCTGCTGAGCCAGCTCCTAAAGTTTTTAGAAGTTGAATGGATTCAGACGAAACACCCACACGAAGCACCCCCTCAGCTTTTTGACGCTTCAACTCCTCAAGGAGAACTTCAATGGCATCAGCAGGATCAATCACAACGAAAGCAATTGGATAGCACGAGCCAGCGTCAAATCTTTCTCCGTCACATGGTCACCTGCATCATGAGTCGAAAGTTTAAGCTGAACGCGGCGATAACAGTTATAAATCTCTGGATGATGATTCTGTTTTTCCGCTAAAAGGCCGACTTGGTTAATAAAAGCAATGGCGTCTTCGAAACTTCGGAACTCTATGTCCTTGAATAACTTAGAATCTTGATAAACCCAACCTTCTAGGCCCTTTAAAGCAGCATTAATTGCCTGCGAATCAAGGGGAGAAGACATAAAAGCATACTTCTCATTCACTAGGCTTTGTCAATGAACTGCCTAGGGAAAAGACCCCATTGTGAATATTCTTGCAGAAACCCAAGAAAACTGCGTCATTCTTGGTCAGGCTTGTTCTGAAAATAACCAAACCAAGAACAATGCCCCGCAAGAATCCGGTGAGTTGACGGTCGTTAAGACGGCAAATCGAAATCCGAAGGTCGGAAACGGGCAATGCGGTGAAGGTAATACAAAGAAAATACAAGATATGGAAAATAAGTTATTCGTAGGCAACCTCCCTTGGGCTGCTACCGAATCCGACATCCGCGCACACTTCTCCCAAGCGGGCGAAGTCGTCTCCGTGGAAGTAATGATGGATAAGTTCACAGGTCGTCCTCGTGGCTTCGCCTTCGTAACCATGGCCAATGCTCAGCAAGCCCAGGATGCGATCGCTAAGACCGAGAACGTCGACTTCATGGGTCGTCCCTTGAAGGTGAATGTTGCCCGTCCTCGCGAAGAGCGAGCGTCGTGGTGGTTTCGGCGGTGGTCGTGGTGGTTTCGGCGGTGGCCGTGGTGGCTTCGGTGGCGGTCGTGGTGGCTTCGGCGGTGAACGTCGTGGCGGCTTCGGCGGTGACCGTGGTGGCTTCGGTGGCGACCGTGGTGGCTACTAATCCCCGGATTCAATGCTCCCAATTTCGGGGCGCCTAAAAGGCGCCCCTTTTTTTGGTTTAGAGCTTAAATTTCATGGTATATTCAATAAATCTTTATTGACATTCAATAAACACTTAATGATTAACAATAATCATTTACTGAAATTGAATAACTACCATGAATAACCCGCTCACCCATACTCAAAATAAACTCCGTAAAATCGGCATCATCGGAAAATGGATCTGCAATGTAGGATTATTTTTATCCTTCTTCGTTACCGTTACCTTCATCGCCCTAGCTTTTCAATCTGAGGAGTTTTCCAGCCATCGTGCAGGAACGATTAAAATTAACTTTATAGCCCCAGATAAAAATTTGTCGTCAACCGTGACGACTCAAGCCAACGCTGCGGTAGAAAAATTCGTAAATCAATCACCCCTCTACACCTACCAAACCTATATGCTCACCCATTTTCTCTATGTGGTGGCAATTGGTTTCTTTATTTTTCTCCTAAGGAAAATTTGTGTAGAATTTTCCCAATGTAATTTTTTTAACGCTAAGAACGCACGTCATTTAAATTTGATAGGATGGTTGTTTTTAGGTTGGTACCTTGCCTCTCTCGTTGAGAACTTATTCTTCTCAACCCAACAAATATTTACGGGGGGAATGAATGTAGGTTTCTTTTCCCATCAAGTAAAAGAGCCTTGGTTTTATCTTTTTGAAGCTGAATCAGTGGCTGGTTACATCCCCTCCAATCCGTTGATTCTCCCCTTGGCCTTGGTGTTTCTCGCCTTTGCTTGGTCGATTAAGCAATCGATTGCCCTCCAAGAAGAACAATCTCTAACTATTTAACTTATGCCCCTCATTTTTCGCCTCGATGTGGTCTTAGCCCAACGCAAAAAGACTCTCACGGAATTATCCGCAGCGGTGGATATCAGTTTATCCAATCTCTCCATTCTTAAAACAGGTAAGGCCAAAGCCATCCGCCTCAGCACCCTCGAATCCATCTGCCAATACCTAAATTGCCAACCTGGCGAAATTCTAGAGTATACGGATGACCATAACCCTTCAAAACCTTAAATAACAAGATCATCGTATGATTAAAAAATTCTCTTTTTTAGCCATTCTCTGTCTGTCCTTCATTCAGGCCAAGGCAGCCTTTACCACGGAAGGGTTGCCTGAAGGTGCAGGTGCTTTTTTCTACTACTCCCACGAAAAATTAAGTTCATCACAGCTTGGCAAAGTACTCGCTCAATCCGTTTTCTTAAAAACTGAACCCAACAGTTTAGTCCTATTCAAAAACGGGAATCCCGACAAAGACTTCAAGGAAGCCGTTGTGGGAATTTATCCTGAAAAAACCCCTGGAGCATCAGCCAAACCCTTGGTGGTCGCACTCTTTAAGGGTCAGTTTAATTTGGCAAAGATGAAGTCTACCTATGCGGAAAGTAAGATTCCTGAGCAGAAGATTAATGGCATACCAGCCTGGGACGTCAGCGATTTATCCAAAGAGGTAA
>RFOO01000106.1 GCA_009926645.1 bacterium
TCTGCTCATGTGTTGGTTTTTTCGGCTGAAAAGTCATAAATAATTTGAATAATTTATTGGTAAAAATCCATCTGTCACAGCATTTTCTTTTCAATTGTATAATAAATTTAAATAATCAGAATTGAAACTTTTCAGGGTTTAGTAGGCTTATTGAAGAAAGAGGATTGGGAGGACGACACCCTGAAGGGGTGGTTCTTTAGGTCAATTTGAGGGGTATAAAAAAATATATTAAATTATTTTTAGGGCACATTTTCGAGTTAGACGCATAAAAACCTCAAATTTTTCGTATCAAGGGGGGCGCCCTCGTTGTTTTTACCCCAAGAGGGAGCCCTATCTATGCAGTACCCTGCATCAAATACCATGTATTCACTCCAAGCCTTCCCCACCGAGAAAGTACTCAAAGATTTTATCCCTTACCGGGGTATCATCTTTTCTTCCGAAATCGAACTGCCCCATGCAGAAATGAAAGCTCTCCATGAGCTAGAGTTCACTTCTCTAGATAGCAGCTCGCTGTTTAACCAAAATCCAGTCGAAAGCATCCTCATCGATATCGAACCCGTTCTCGAACTCATCGCTCAAGAATGGAACTATGTCCTAGACCTTCTCAAAGAAGGTAAAGGCGAGACCGGCATCAACGATCATAGTTGGACGATGTACAGTAATAACAAAATCTCCCCAGTCATCGTACGCTGGAACATGGGTAAAGCCCGTATCCACCTCGTGATGGGCAATGACCATATGCAATTCAAGTGCATCGCCATCGGAAATATCGAAGCAAAGGATGTTTTAGAGAGACTCACAGTCATTCTTGGATCGCTCCACGACGAATCGGGATGCGCTGATGAAATCGAAGTCGCTATCGGCGACACCATTCAGAAAATCAAGCTCGGCAGTTTCACTGATATGTCTGATTTCAAAACCGAATGCATTTTGGTTATGCCCAATGACAGTAAACTGAATGACGTTCGCCGCAAAGACTGTGTACAATTAGCTAATTCCTGTAATCTGGTTATTTTAAAAGAGAGTGAGGTTATCGGCACGCAGATCGGCCTAAGAGCTAATGAGATGTTGATTAACATTCGGGATATCTCCCGCTCATTCAACTACCCTGCCGATATAAACTGCTCCTGGGAGATTTATAAGATTATCCACGGCTTGAGTATTCTTGATGCCGGACGTGAAATGAATCGTATTATTTTTAGAGCATTGGATCCCGAAAAAGCTAAGCGATTCAATACCCAAAAACAACGTCACAAACACGATCGAATCGCCGAAAATGATGACCCTGAGATCATGGAACGTAAAAAATTCCTCTCAGAATCCTGCATGAATATCATCAAGTTTATCGAAAGTCATAATACATCAAATCAGGTTCATCCCAAACGCTGGAGAAAGATTACGATTGGAGGTGATTTCCGAAACCCCAAGCCGGGTATCCTAAAAGGCACTTCGCCTGCAAAAATAATGTTACACGGAGACGTGATGACGGGGCCTGATCTAATTGAACTCCTGGTCGATACCGTGATGAACTTACGATCGAATCTACCTGGCCCCAAAGAAGGTAAGCCTAAAGAAAAGAAACTTAAAATTAAGGGTCGGATTGAGGGGGTGAAACAGGCAGAGGACACATCTAAAGTGTTCGACTACAAGATTGAGACGATTTCGAAACCGTACTTCAGCTTGCATATGGGCATGCCAGTGCGTGTGGAGCAAAGCTTGTCGATATGGCGTAAGGATGACAGTCAAGCACTAGCCTGCGATCTCTGGTTTGATCTCGATAGCGGCCACCTGCATCTAGAAAACCTCTACCGCATCAAAACCCCAACCACATAAACAATAAATAAAGGGGTCAGACTACCTTAATGGTGCCTGACCCCATTAATGGGGTCAGACTACTCTAGTGGTGTCTGACCCCGTTGTTTAGTTTAGCAACCTCACTGGGACTGGCACAGGCAGCGAGGGTCAAGATAGCAGCCGATAGAAAAAGAGCATGGAATGAGTTATGGATATTTGTATTAAATACTCAGAAGATAAATGGCCGTCAACCTTAGTTTGTTGGGCGATGGTTTTCATTAAAGAAACGTACTATAATTTCTGATGCCCCTGTCGGATATTCATGGCCCCCTTCATGTATCACTGTGACCACTGATTTTCCATTATTTGCAGAATAAATCGTTGCTCCTAAAACGCTTGGTTTTCCCCAAGGTTTTCCTTCGACTTCACAGCGATTAAGAAGCCTCACTTTCCTTAGGGTGTCTAACTGTAACTCATACTGAATAACCTGGTCTTTTTTGCCAGCAATATGGATCACATCCATCGGCGGAAGTTCTTCATCTTTAAACGGAATATAGGCGGCAACTGGGCCAATCGCCGCCAGCACTCTCGGACGAGCTTGCCACAAGACATAACAAAAAACCGCCCCATTGGAATGCCCCATAGTATAGACCCGACGCGAATCAATGGTATATTTTTTTTGTAAATCACTGAGCATCGTATCAAAAAAGCGTACATCGCGATCCCCGTTGGTACCAAGCTCCGCCTGCCAGCCCATCAATTTAGGATTCCACTCGGAGGGTAATCCCTGAGGAAAAACTAAAACTGAATTATTATCGATTTTATCCAATCTCCAACTGAATGCAGAGTATTCAGCAGTTCCACCCAACCCATGCCAACAAAACACGATAGCATTGGGTTTTTTAGAATTTACTGGAGCTCGCACCAATGCTGTCCGTTTAACTCCATCCACCATCCACGATTGCTCCGTAAATCCGTCGGGTGCTTTTGCAAAAACAAAAGTGCAGGCTAAAAAAGTAAGGGTGTTAAGAAACGAAAAAGACCTCATTGCGAAACAAGTAATTCCTTAACCTCTTGCGCGCGGTGGTCGCCCTGACCGACTGCCTGCTGCTTAATTTTTGCAAAATCAATTTTACTTAAATCAATTTTACGAACCTGACGGTTGTTCATCGTGTGGAAGTAGACGACCCGATTCTTTAGATCCGACACCGTGGTAATCTGCGTAGCACTGGTAATATCCTTCGGCAATTTATTCGCCGGTGCCGTCACTCCGACAGGAATATTAAAACTATCTAAAATACGAAAAGCCTCAAAAACGGCGTCCTCCGATTTAGCTAAAGGTCGAACCGATGCAGTTAAAGCTGCCGCACGTACGAAGCGAGAAGGAGGAGAAAAATCACCTGGTAGCCCAATCAAACCTGAGCCACCACCAAACGGAGCCAACTGCACGCCCCCGAGAGTCAAGGGCTGACGAGGAGTTGTGGTAATCCCAATGTAATTGCGCAAATTAGTTAGGTGCCAAGCGTAGTCAGGTGAATTGGTAATCACCCCCAAAAAGGCATCGTAAACCTTCACTTCACCACCTTTGACGATTTCAATCACAATACAATCACCAGAAGCGTCGGCTACTTTCCAGTGGAAAGGTAAAGGTGCTCCACCAAAACGCGGGTCCTCCACATTAACCACTTTGAGTTTATCGATGTTCTGACGTACCTCCGCGACAGTCTTAAACGAGGAAAGCATCCATTGCATAAAGTCACCCACACTTACCGAGCGACTTACCTCAGAGGCCTCAAATTTTGCAAAGTCGGCATAACCTGGGAAATAATACATGCCAACATAAAGACCTTCCTCGTTCATTCCGTCGGGACCGTAATCTTGCTCGTAACCAGTCACCGAGAGAAATCCATAACGCCCTTTCCACTGATATCCATTATTTCCCTGAGGAGTTAGTGCGGTGTATTCTTTGCCTCGCGGAAAAAGCACAAGACGATCATGAGTCGCATCACCGAGCGCCCATTCGACCGTTCGAGCAACCACCACTCCTCCGTCTGATGAAGTTAAAGAAATCCCCGTGCAGGCAAAAAGAGGATTGAACGTTAAAACGCACCAAGCCGCAAACACCGCAAGTTTCAGTTTCATCAGAGCATTAATCCCTGTTTTCATACATTTTCAACCCCCAACCCCAATAAAGGGGTCAGACTACCTTAATGGTGCCTGACCCCTTTTTTTTGGAGGGCTATCGAAGTCGTCTACCTATGAGGTAATATCTAGTCTTCTTCAGCCTCTTTCAGGGTGAAAATGGCGCCACATTTTTTACAAAACCACTGTGTCTTCCACTCCTCCATAGCCTTTTGATACTCTGCATCCTCGATGGCCGTACTCTTGCCCCATTGCCAAAAACAGAAACCAGAGAAAGACACGGCCGAGGCAGAATAAATGAGAGTATTTCCAGGAAAGGTCAGCGACAAATACAGGCCGATTAAACCGAGAACAAAAAAGATAAGATAAATAACACTACCACTAGATTTATCGGGCGGAGAAAGGGACGATGCCAAGAGAGTCGAGCAATGCCCGGTGCGATAAGAGGCACGTCCTCGTGAGGAAAAACCGACGGATTCGAACTGACGTGTGCCTGAAGCATAACCCATTTCAAAGGATTGCACACTTCGAGAATGACACGTGGGGCAATGGGGTTCTACTTGACGAGGTTTGGGACGATTTTCATTGGAATTATCAGTAGCAGAGGACTTTTCATTCGTCGAATTACTCTCCGTGGGCGGCTTAAAACTTTGATTAAACTCAGCAAAATCATGTAATCTAAGCCAATCCTTCATCCCTGGAGTCCAAAAGTAATCTGATCCAGTAAATCGAGAATCTGAAAGTCCATCGACCACCTCAAAAAAGGTATAGTCACCCATAACTTTTCCATCTCGGGAAATCTTAAACATTTCTTTAATGATTTTTGGAGTTACCTTTAAAAGGTAAAGCCTCAATCGTTTGCTTAAGCTATTTTTGTTTCCGCAGTACTAGAATAATATCACTAAATGTCTCAGAAAGTCGACGTACTGAGGTAAGGTCATAATGAAAGTCATAACAAGCAACGAGTTCCAAGGAGGTGACTTTCTTGATGAGTTTTTGAATTTCCGAAGGTGAATAGGTCCGAAAATCCCATAAGGTCTCTTCTACC
>RFOO01000107.1 GCA_009926645.1 bacterium
GGTTCAATGCCAAGGGCTTTCAGCATACAAGGCCAATAAACCGCATGCGGAGGAGATAAGATATCCTTGCCGATAACGTGAATATCCGCCGGCCATAAGCCTTTTTCGACGACGGCGGAGTAGTAGTTGGTCAGCGCATCAAACCAGACGTAAGTCACAAATTGGCGATCAAAAGGTAGTTCAATGCCCCAGGTTAGACGTGACTTTGGACGAGATATACAAAGGTCGTTCAAAGGTTCTTTGAGGAACTCTAACACCTGCTTACGTCGAAAAGACGGATTAATGAAATCGGGATGCGATTGAATGTGCTCAATCAGCCAAGGCTGAAATTGGGAGAGCTTGAAATAATAATTCTCCTCCGTGGTTTGTGTTACTTCACCATAAATCTCAGGCCAATTCCCATTTTCATCCCGATCCTTATCAGTCAAAAACTGCTCCTGACGGGTAGAGTACCAATCGGTTTTTTTTCCTAAATAAATCAACCCTTGGTCGTAAAGTTTTTGCAGAAAATCTTGGACGACTTTTTGGTGACGAGGTTGAGTCGTGCGAATGTAATCATCATTCGAAATCTGAAGATTATTTAACATCTCCTGAAAGATGACGGCAATGCCATCAACAAACTGTTGTGGCTCCACCTTCAGCTTCTGCGCGGTTTGTTGAACTTTTTGGCCGTGTTCATCTAAACCAGTTAAAAAATGAACATTCTCTCCGAGCATTCGATGATGACGTGCAATAACATCGGATAATACTTTTTCGTAAGCATGTCCGAGGTGGGGTGCTCCATTGGCATAATCGATAGCCGTGGTGATGTAAAACGAACGTGACATTCGGGCTAGGGAATAGGGGAGAGGGTTCGAGAGGACAATAACGAAGCAAGAAAACCCATCGTAAAATGACCCAGTTTACTTAGTTAATTCTTTAAAACTGACTGGAACGGACTTTAAGCCCCGCGTTGGATATCAGGCTGATAGGCAATTTCGAATTGATAGCTCGACCCAGCCCGCAAACTAATCGGCTTACTGCGCTCTAAAACTTGGTAGTAATGCACCTTGCCCCAAAGCGTACGATGACGGCTATCTTCGGTGACAACCTTCGTCTCTTGCCACTCGGCTTGGAAGTCATCACGCAACACTTCGCAACGATGTGACTCAGGACCCAGTCGCAATGCATTGCCTGAAGTCATCTGTGAGTGAAGCGCAGCAATCGGTAAAACGAGGCGGAAATGTTCCAAGATAACGGGCGACTTAGGAATTAAAGTAAACCGACCAACGATTCGATTTCCAGCCAACTCCCAATCAACTTTTAATGAGGCAATACCCGAGGAAAGTTTTTCGTTCTTATCAATCAACTCAGGTTGCTCATAACGGAAATGATAGGTACCGGAACGAGTCCCCATAACGACCTGTAAGTTTTTTCCATAGAAGGATGGGGTATAAACACGGTCCGCAATAGTGAATTCAGGAATAAAAGGGGAAGTGTAGTGATTAGCCGGCCAATCAAACACGCCCGGCATATGCGGGAATGCCAGTGAGTCAGAATACTGATGAATTCCCCCAGAGAGAATAGGCATTAAGATGTGCAATCCAGAAGCTGGATCGGAATAAGCTAACAAGCCCTGTTCCTTACGAGCCGTCTTATCGAAAGAATAGAGGCGACAGGTGGCTTGACGATGGGATGAGGGATGCACATCCATTCCGCCACCAATGGTTTTAGCCAAACGCGACCATTGAGAAAGATAGCGCGCAGCATCAAAATTAGCCATTCTGGTTGTGTGCCCTGGAATGGTGTCGCGCTCAGCATCACGGACCACAATCAAACCATGCTCCATATCGAAGTAGGTCGTGAAGAAATTCGTGTAAAGACGACGAATTAAATCGCGTGCTAAAAGTTCTTTATCCGAAGCAATCCAGCGGTCACGCAAAGCCTGCATTAAAAGGGTAATGCAATGCATCTGCCCATAAGCACCAATACCACGGCCATACGACCAACCTAATCCATCTTCACGCACAGTTTCTAAAATTACCCGAAGATACTTCTCGGCGGTCGTACGCAGCTTAGGCAATTTACTATCGCGTAACTGAATATTGGCGTGAAGTTGCAAAGCCTGCCGAATAAAAATAAGGGCAACCACACCATACAAATCAAAGGCACCACCCAAATTATCAGGTTTGGCAGACTTGGAAGCATCGTCATGGAATCCGCCCGTGGAATGACTGGTGA
Organism: bacterium; assembly: GCA_009926645.1. Taxonomy (GTDB): domain Bacteria; phylum Verrucomicrobiota; class Verrucomicrobiia; order Opitutales; family UBA953; genus UBA953. The sequence continues at coordinate 2,221 of RFOO01000107.1, forward strand.
CACGCTCCAAGAATCGATCCACTAACATTCCAGTTTCGTCCTTCTTGGTCAGACCGAACGAGAAACGACAAACGGCCTTAGCAATATCAAAAGCCTGCACGTGATCATAATGATCTAAGGTTATCGCTAAACGCTCATCGATAAGTTTGCGAATATCCGCATCCAAAATCTCCCAAACAGGATTGCGTTCACGTGTTTGACCAAAGGCTAAGAGACCTAAACAGGCAAAAGCCATCCCGTTATCAGACCCCTGAGAAAGCCGCACCTGGGCAGTAATGCACTTGGCAACAATTGGAGGTATGTCCCGTCGCTCTAAGGTAAGTTCACCGGTTGCTCGGAAATACTCACCAAAAGCTAAGGCCACATGGCCAGGCTCGTCGGCTCGTGAAACTTCTCCAGCGACAGGTATCACTAGGCCATCTTCAGAGAGTGAACCGAGATTTAACTTTAAAAGTGTTTTGGCCTGATCGAGGCACTGACTCGCGAAATTCTGCATGCGAAAGAGTGTTGGATTGAGGCAAGGTAGAGTTATGTCAATGTCACATCACAAAAAATATTTTTAATAAGCAGAGAATGAAACATGTTTTCTATCTCTAATGGCCAAAGGAGTGAATGTTTCTGAGATTTCTCGACACTCGTAAGAATTCTGATTCATCCTACCGATAAGCAGCGCCTGAAAAGACACGGGGATGTCGCGTTATCATCATATACAGGAGCTGCTTTACCCCTTAAAATTGCCTCGCCTGTATTTCGCACAATATACATTATGTCTAATTAAGTAATAACCAATAAATACAGGCATATAATCGATAATAATCGTATTCTTTTGTCACCAATACCCGCTTCACTAGGCTTACCCCATCTCAACACTCGATGTATCAAAGCGCTTCAAGCTATCGGAATAATCTCACTCTCATTCTAAGTCTGTTCCTTTTTGCCGGGTGTGCATCGAGTCCGAAGCAGTGCCCACGTGATCGAATTAAGATTGCTCAAGATTTTCCCTGTCAGGAAGTTGAGCCTCGTAAGCAGCCCATTCGCTACTTGATCCTCCATCACACAGCTGCCTCCCTGCCCTCATCGATACAGATGCTTCAAGGTAAAGGTGAAACCAATAAAGTGGGCATTCATTATCTGGTTTGCAATCAACCCCAACATCAAGTCTACCGCTTTGCCCCAGAACACCTCGCCACCTCGCACGCAGGAAAAAGCGCGTGGCGACAAGACCAGAGCTTAAATCAGTCCTCGGTCGGAATCGAAATCGTCAACCTCGACGGCAACCTTAATCCGTATCCACCTTCCCAAATCGCTCAAATCATCGCACTCTGCCAAGAAATTATCATTCGCTATAAAATCGACCCTACTCATGTCTTGGCCCATTCAGATATCTCTATCGGTCGTAAGAAGGATCCAGGAAGTCTCTTCCCCTGGAAAGAACTAGCCGAAGCTGGCATCGGAGCCTGGCCAGATGAAGCCGATATCCAAAAATTCCAAACGCTCTACGCCAAAAAATTACCCGATAAAAAAGAAATCGTGGGTCAGTTAATCGACTATGGCTACCGGCCCTTCGACTCTTCAGAGATGAGCATGAAACTTACCATCGAAGCTTTTCAGCGACACTTCCGAGGTAAGAAAGTTGATGGTGAAATCGATGTCGAAACCGCATCGATGGTCAGCGCACTGCACACAAAATACTGTCAGGCTCTGCCTTCCACCGCCAAGAATTAAGCCTCGCGCTTAAACAGCCGCCGAACGCGTTGCACGAATGGCTGGAACATATCCCGTTCAGGATACTTCCATCCATAAAGAACAATGGCATAGAAGACCGCACCAATACCCGCGGCGATGGCTAAGCTAAACAAAAGGTTCATTTTCGTGCCCAGCCAGTGCTGATTGATGCCGAAGAGAATCTGGAATGATTGATAAGCCAAAGCCCCCATGAAAAGGGATCCAACTAAGGTTTGGCATGTCGGTAAAACAAGGCTCTCACGGAAAAAGAGATCTGATGTTTGACGCAAAGCCCGACGCAGTAACACAAACTGCAGAATCGCCGCAAAGGCATTGGCCAAGGCTAATCCTTTCACACCCGTCCAACCATTGAAACCAAATCCCGTGGTCACCGCAATCATCGACAAAACAATGTTCGCTGCCACGGAAATCATGGCGACCCGAAAAGTTTCTCGCGTCTTGCCCATCACATTGAGTGCCCGCGTCACAATCGAAATCAAAGCATGAAACGGCATCGCCAGAGCAAAGAGTAATAAAATGATTTCCGTTCGCTCACAGTCGATGGCAGTAAATCGCCCAAACTCAAAAAGTAATTTAATAATTTTTCCCGAAAAAACGATAAAGCCAGCGGCAGCCGCAAGATTGATCGCTAAAACCAAACGCATACCACGAGAAAAGTTTCGACCTAAACTTTCTAAATCATTCTGGGCGTGGGCTGTGGCCATCGCAGGAAAAATCACCGTAGCAATCGAGGTCGAAAATAACCCAATGGGAAGCTCTACAATTCGATTAGCGATGTAATAATAGGTTAACCCTGAGACATCGACATTGAACGCGAGACTGCGGGAAATGAGAAAGTTGACCTGTAAAATTCCAGCGCCTAACGCAGCTGGAATAAACGCTATCTTTAAAGCATTCCAAGCCTTCACATCGGCTTGCACTGGTTGACTGCGCCAACCCTCATTCTTCAAACCCCATAAGGGAATT
>RFOO01000108.1 GCA_009926645.1 bacterium
TTCTTCTTCCTCATGCGGGAGAATTCAAAAGATTAAGTAGGCAGTCTCTATCGATTACGGCAGGAAAAAAGTATGCTAAGAAATGGAATGCTATCGTTGTGCTGAAGGGGCCCCTCACAGCCATCACGGATGGAACCAGAGTCGTTTACATTCCTTGGGGCGGGCCCATTCTGGCTCGAGGCGGATCAGGTGATATACTCGCTGGAATGGTAGGCTCCCTCCTCGCCCGCCGAAAATCTTTAGGCCTTCTCGCTTTCAATGCTGTTGAACTGGCTGTCACTTGGCATGCATTTGCCGCTGATGATTTGAGGAAAAAATGGGGTGAGGAAGCAGTGAGAACCACTCAGTTACTCTCTGGGTTACCCTCGGTATTGAAAAAAGTCTAATCTCTTCGAGATAGGCTCGGTGCAAAATCTACCCCGCGACACACGATGCTTACGTTTACTTCTCAATGGATTGAGTCACGTTGGGCCAGTCACGGTTCGTCGACTGCAAGAGGCTTTTGACAACGATTTATGGCAAGCCCTGCAAGCGGGTCCCAACGCTTGGCGAAAAATTAAAGGGATTACCGAACCGATGGTTCAGTCTCTCGAAGCAAAAAATTTTGATTGGGTAAAAGAGTTAGCGGAGGTGGAGAAAGCAGGCTATGAAATCCTTTACCCTGAACAGGCGAATTGGCCCCAACCACTCTCACAACTCTGGGACCCGCCTCTAGTCTTGTACGCTGAAGGCACCGAAATTCCCCAGACAAAATCCATAGCGATCATCGGCTCACGCCACTGCAGTCCTTATGGAGCCCATTTAGCGCATCAAGTATCGCATGATTTGGCTCAAGCGGGTTGGTGGATTATCAGCGGAATGGCCCGCGGCATCGATGTGGCTGCTCACGAAGGCGCCCTCAAAGCGGGAGGCAGAACGGCGGCCGTATTTGGACATGGTTTAAATTTAACTTATCCACCCGAAGCGATTAAACTGCGCCGACAAATTGCTTCACAGGGCTGTTTGCTTTCCGAGTTTCCTTTAGGACGCCCAGCCGATCGCCAAAGTTTCCCGCAAAGAAATCGTCTCGTTGCTGCTTTAGTGCAAGCAGTCGTCGTTGTTGAAACCGATGTTGATGGCGGTAGTATGATTACCGCCCGCTTCGCTGGCGATCTTGGTAAAACCCTGTGTGCTTTTCCAGGACGAGTGGACAATGCGACAAGCCGCGGTTGTCATGCGTTGATTCGAGACGGAGCCACGCTCGTTTCATCGGTCGATGACATCCTTGCCGAACTAGGTGAAACGCGAGGTCAACTTTCTCTGCCTCTGGAAACGATGACACCAGATGAAAAACGCTGGCTCAATTATTTCCGCGGCGGAACGATTCATGATGCCGAATCACTCTCTGCCGTAGCAAAGTGCAGTCTGCATGAAGCGGCAGGAGCGTTAACTTATCTAGAAATCAAAGGCAGATTAAGCCGTCGCTCGGATGGGAGGCATGAATGCCAAGCTACTATTTAAATACGACATTACCTTCGTTCGTTGCTGCATTCGTGGTTAACTTACTCCCCATAATCCAATCGATAACGGCTTTTGGTTTTGCTAAACAATCGCGCAAAAAATAAGAAATGGGTCTCCATCCTTCGCCAAAGTCAGCCGTAAAAGCACAGGCACGTAAATCAATACGATCCGCTATCCATAAAGCTCGATTGCAATGCCATTCTTGAGAAACAAAAACAATCGTCTGGTTAGGATAACAGGCGGCAGCACGATGAACTGAATCTATCGTGCGCCATCCATAAGGATCCATGACCAAAGTGCATTTGACTCCCGCCGCTCTTAACTGCCGAGCCATATTCCACGATTGATCATCAAAGCCCGAAAGTACGGCGACTTTAATTCGACCTGATTTACAAAGTTTTACCGCTGCATCGATACGTGGCTGGTAAGAGCCCGTGGGGATTTTTGTATTCTCAATAAACTCGCGGGCACCGAGAAGCACCATTACCGAACCAGGCGTAATTTGATTGGCGTCTGTATAGGTTCGATTCCATCCCGCCGACCAAACCCATAAATTAGAGCCCACAAAAAAGAGAATGAGGAGTAAAACCAAACCCTTGATGAAGGACTTGAGCCAAGAAAACATGGATTACTCCTAAATCGGCTTAAAAAGGGTGTAAACGTCCCTTTTAGCCTCTTTTTGTGCTTAAAAATAAGCAAACGGCGTTTGATTATGCCGTTTATTGAGGTAAAAATAAGGGCCAGCTCCAAATGGCATGATAACTGCCTACTTTTACTCATGAATGCTTCTATCCATACCGCCAAGGTGCTCATCATTGATGACGACAAGGATTTACGCTACTCACTTCGTCGTGCCCTATCTGGACAAGGACATCAAGTGATTGAGGCCGAAAGTGGTGAGAGTGGAGTTGCCTTAGCAAAACGCGAGCAACCCGATGTCATTCTCTTGGATAATCGTATGGGAGGAATGACAGGGATAGAGACGCTCCAGATGTTACGCGGCGCACAACCCCAAGCCATGGTCATTTTGATGACAGCCTTCGGAACCACCCAAACCGCCATCGAGGCGATGAAGTTCGGTGCCTATGACTACGTCATGAAACCATTCGATCAGGCTAAGTTGATTGCCTTGGTTGATCGTGCCCTTGGCGCTCGACTCGACTTGGCTGCAGCTGGAAAATCAACTCGTGCTTTAGTAAACCCAGCCGACTACAAAGAAGGTATCGTCGGCAATTCTGAGCCAATGCAGGAAGTGCTAAAGTCCATTGGACAAGTCGCGGCGAGTGATGCCACCGTTCTCATCACTGGCGAAAGCGGAACAGGCAAAGAACTTGTCGCTCGTTGCATTGCTCAACACTCTCTCCGCGCCAAAGGTCCATTTATCGCCGTCAACTGTGCAGCGATTCCCGAGAATCTCATCGAGTCTGAACTTTTTGGACATGAAAAAGGTGCTTTCACGGGAGCCGCTAATCAAAAGCCCGGCAAATTTGAACTTTGCGATGGAGGCACAATCTTCCTCGATGAAATCGGAGATATGTCACTTCCCACGCAAACCAAGGTTTTACGGGCCATTCAAGATGGCGAAATTCAACGCGTGGGTGGAACGACCACTCTAAAAGTTAGCGTACGTCTCATTGCCGCTACCAATAAAGACCTAGAGGCGATGGTTGCTGCACGTCAATTTCGCGAGGACCTTTTCTATCGCTTAAACGTCTTCCGCATTCGCCTACCCGCTTTACGCAGTCGCAAAGACGATATCCCCTTGCTGGTCGATTACATGCTACAACGTCAAGCAGCTGCACGTAAAATAAAACCCAAACGTTTATCAAATGAGGCTCTCGATAAGTTAATCTCTTACGATTGGCCTGGCAACGTTCGCGAATTAGAAAATGTCGTTCAACGTGCCAACGTATTAGCCAAAGGTGAAACGATTCTGGCAAAAGATCTACCACAAGAGGTTCTTCATCCTCGTAGACCTGTCGCCTCGAGTGTTGAAAAAATTGCCTCTCTTGAAGTCCCACATTCTTCTGCCACCTCGACGAGCAGTCCGACCACTTCGGTGCCCACGATGAGTTCGGCTTATGATTCAATTTATCAGCACAATCGTCAAAATGACGGAAAGAATATTTTGAGTGTCATTGAATTTGAACTCATTCGCCGTGCCATGGAAGAAACCCGCGGGAATCAATTAAGATCGGCCGCAATCCTTGGCATCAATCGCTCGACCCTTAAAAAGCGCCTCAATGAAATGCGCGAGGCGGGAATTAAGGTTTTTAGTTAAGCACTAAATCGAGTGCAACGATTAGCCGAGCTCGCAAGGGCTCGGCTTTTTGGGCAAGTAAGCGTTGAGCCTGTTCATACTCTGCGCGTCCTTCCACTGTTTCAATACAGATGGGCTTAAGACCTAAAACAGAGAAGTCATAAGGGGAGGCCCGCATGTCAATCGTGCGTGCTTCATAGGCCAAGGCTAAGGTGTCTGCTGCCAAATCCGACGGCACCCAAGGAAGAGATTTCATTGTCCACTTATAGAGATCCATCGTCACGTGAACGCAGCCAGGCTGCTCATTCATCAGTCTTCCTGCTAAGTCAGGCGTGCCACGATTAAGAGGTTTAGCGGAGGCTGTAAAAAAGCGGAATGCATCATAATGCGTGCATCGCAGTGGCAATGAACGCACCACCGCATCGGTCCCCTCTGCACCTAAACGCAGAGGCCAGCGTGCGTGACGACGTTGTGACGCTTCGGCGTAAACCATCGCCCATTCATGCAATCCAAAACACCCTAAAAACGCTGGGCGCTGAGCAACCGCACGACAAAGATCACGAGCAAAAAAGAGCCGACGCCGTTGAGACTCTGGTGGCAAAATCACCCTAGCCCAACCATCTTTACCTAAAGCAAAATGAGCATCGCAACATAAGTCCTCGGCATCCATTAACGCCACGCCCACACCGGGCGTCCAACGTCGAAGAGCGCTGAAGCGAAATGGATAATAAGTATAAAGAAAATCTTCAACGGGATCACTCTCGCCTAGTGCGGCACGCTTTTTCCGCAAAGCCACCAAGTCGTCAGCCCTTGCTTCGTGTTCAGCCTTTTGCCGACGCCAAACCTTAGCAGGGCGCACTTCTTCACTTTGGCTGGTCAAAAATTCGCTCAATCAAAACGTCGATGGTGAGTCGCTACTTTGATATATTTCTCGGCCCAACTGGGTATATCATTTTGCTCCTCCTTAGTAAGGGCGCGAACAATCTTGGCGGGAGATCCTAGCACGAGAGAGCCATCGGGAATTTGCGTACCTTTTGTGACTAAGGCACCCGCACCGATGATACAATTTTTGCCAATGACTGCTCCATCTAAAATCGTTGCATGCATTCCAATGAGGGTTGAGTCGCCAATCGTACAGGCGTGAATCATGGCCAAGTGACCAACCGTAAC
>RFOO01000109.1 GCA_009926645.1 bacterium
GATGAGAGGAAGGCTACCAATTCGCCACCAAAAGAGTAGGAAGACGAAGACGCTTAAGACTAGGGCCTGAAATCGTGTCGAGTTGAGTAGGCTGTTCATTTATGTATAAAAATTAAAGGGCTCAATGGCGGTGGCAAACTTACAAAAGCGCTTTCGACTCAAGGCCATCTGTGTCTCATGGCATTGGATGGCTTGTAATTTTGTTTGTCGGTGTTCTTCGGTTAGTTTGATGCCTAAGTGGGGTTTGGGTCGACCAGTGATTTTCATGAACCAAGGCCGGTGTATGAGGTAAGTCATGATTTCGGGCTTTAGGTTCCCTGCGGTGAGGGCTGCGACTCCAAAGGCATGGGTTGCTCGATGGTCCGAATGACGATCAAATTCGCTGGGCATCACCACAAGAGTGGGCTGCCAGCTGACGAAGAGGTTGGTGAGTTTTTGCAAAAGGAATGCGTCCTTTTTTTTCCAAAGATCCAGAATGCCTGCATCGGGTAGACCCAGAAAGTCCGATTCCACTCGGCCTTGACCCAGAAGCTGCAGAGACTTTTTCGCCTCCCCTTGGCGTTGATGACCCCACCTTTTTCTTTCCTCTGGACCGATGAACCAGCGTTTTTCGACATACCGCTGAGGCCACGGGTTATTATCGCCATTGGTCATGAAGAGGACAAAGACCTGGCAGTCTTGCGCAATAGCCTGTTGTATCAGTCCTCCAGTTCCTAAGCATTCATCGTCGGGGTGAGGTGCTAAGATTAGGATTCTGGCATTCGGCTGAAGAAACTCGGTAAACCTTTTTTGGCGAGCAGCCTCCATGTCGTATTACCGATGACAAAATAAGGTTTAATATCAAGTCGTATCAAAACGACCCTAAAAAGGGGGAGGGCCAATCGTCTCCGATTGGCCCTCCGTCGTTGAGTCATGCACTGTAAGCCGGATTCTGTCCGAGGTGGTTCTCACCGATCCTCTGCGCATTCATTTCTCTGACCTTTCAGTCCCGCCTTTCGGCGGTGCGACAACCCGGGACCTTGGTGGGCGACCTTAGAGCGGTCCCTGTTTATCTTGCACCGGATTAGGTTTACCATGCCTCCCTTGTTGCCTTGGGAGCGGTGGGCTCTTACCCCACCTTTTCACCCTTACCGTTTGCACGGCGGTATCTTCTCTGTGGCACTTTCTGTCACGGTTTAAGCCGTGCCCCGGCTTGCGACGGGAATCCTGCCCTTTGGTGTCCGGACTTTCCTCACAACTTTCGTTGTGCGAATGCGAATGTATGACTGTTACGAGATACTAGGGAAAAATGGAAGAGAGGGAAGGATAAAGAAAGGGGTCTTGTGGGGGTATAAATCTCAACTTGTGGTGACCGCTTTCAGACAGCGACTGAGCGAAACTCGACTGACATTCTTGGGCGTTTGCGGTTGCGACAAAAGCAAGGTCTGTGCTACCAATGGCTCGTATGGTAATTAACAAAGACCTAGCTCGAGGCCTAAAAAAAGTGGATCGCGATCTCGCGTTCATGATGGGCTGTTTCGTCGAAGTTCTCGAAGAGTTAGGTCACAAAGATTTAGCGGGCACTCTTCCCTGGATGGGGAAACGCAAATTGCGTGGCGTGCAGATTTTTTCTTACCGTGGTGTGCAGGCTTACTCGATTGCTTTTCAATTATTAAACATGGTCGAGGAGAATGCCTCGGCTCAATCGAAACGTTTACGAGAAGATAAACATGGTCTGGCTTCCGATCCTGGTTCTTGGGGTCGAGCTCTCAACCGTTTACGCGATGCTGGCTTAACCGATAAACAAGTCGCTAAGCGTTTAAATCGTATTCACATCGAACCGGTTTTGACAGCACACCCTACCGAGGCAAAGCGTGCCACAGTTCTCGAGATTCATCGTGAAATTTATAAATTACTTGTTCGTCGAGAAAACAGTATGTGGACGGACGCTGAGCAACGGGCGATTCGTGATGAAATCAAAGTGGCCCTGGAAAGACTTTGGCGTACAGGAGAATTTTATCAGCAGAAGCCCGACGTGCAGTCGGAATTGCGTAATATCAATTACTTCCTTTCAAAAGTCTTTCCCGATGCGGTTGTGAGCATGGATTTGCGTCTTCGCCAGTCTTGGGAAGAGGCAGGTTTTTCTCCTGAGCATGTCGCACACCCCGATGCCTTGCCACATATCACCCTCGGCACTTGGGTAGGTGGCGATCGCGATGGTCACCCCTTGGTTACCGCCGAAGTCACGTTGCACGCTTTGCAACTCTTTCGCTCAACCGCACTTTCGATTATTGGTGAACGTCTGGAGACGCTTGGTCAGCGCTTATCGCTGGGCGATCATTTGCAGGAGCCACCCGCGGTCTTTAGTAAGCAAGTTACTAAACACGCCGCTGCTCTCGGTGAAGCAGGTGAACAGGCTTTAGCAAGAAACATTGGTGAAACGTGGCGACAGTACATTAATTTGATTCGCTTACGTCTTCCACCGGTCACTGGAGAAACTCCCTCCTATGCTCACAAAAGTCCAGAAGGCGTTTTAGCTGATTTGCTTTTCTTGCGTGAGACTTTGGCTGAGGTCGGTGCGGGCCAAATTGCGCGTTATGAATTAGATCCCCTGATAAGATTCCTGCGCTGTTTTGGTTTTCATATGGCGACCTTGGATATTCGCCAAAATAGCGCCTTCCATGACAAGGCAATTGCTCAGTTAATGGCCGCTGCGGGTCTCGATGACACAGATTATCCCGATTGGGATGAATCTCGTCGTCTTGGATTCCTTGATTCTGAACTTCGTTCGACTCGTCCTTTTGTGAGCACACAAGAAGAGGTGGGTAATGAAGCCGATGCTGTTATACGCTGTTATCGTGGTTTGGCTGAACATATCAAAGACTACGGATCTGCTGGTTTAGGTTCTTTGATTGTTAGTATGACACGTTCGGTTTCCGATTTACTGTCCGTCTACTTATTGGCACGTGAGGGTGGATTGATGGCGGGCGGCGTGGAGAGCTCTTACTGTTTGCTTCCCGTGGTGCCACTCTTTGAAACCATTGGCGATTTGGAACGGAGCACACAAATTTTGGATGATTTCCTTTCCCATCCAGTAACGCGTCGCACGATTGAGATGCGTCGCGACCTTGGTTTAACCGATGGTTTAACTCAGCAAGTGATGATTGGTTACTCCGATTCTAATAAAGATGGTGGTATTCTCGCTTCGCTTTGGAATCTGTATCGAGCCCAGCAAAATCTCACTAAGGTGGGAGAGAAACACGGGGTTCGTATTGTCTTTTTCCATGGTCGAGGTGGTACCATCTCACGTGGGGCTGGGCCTACTCACCGTTTTATCGATGCACTTCCCCAGGGTAGTATTAATGGTGAGATTCGTGTGACAGAGCAGGGTGAAAGTATCACTCAAAAATACGCCAACCATATTACTGCCGTTAACAATCTGGAGCTGCTTACGGCAGGTGTGACTCAGCATACTTTACTGGATGAGGTCGAAAAGAAAGAGGGTTTAGCCTTGGGTAAAGTGATGGATCGCCTGGCAGAATTTTCGCGCGAAGAATATCAGTCCCTCATTCAGACTCCTCGGTTTATAGAGTTTTTCCGATTGGTTACGCCGATTGATGTGATTGAGTCGAGTCGCATTGGCTCACGTCCTTCTCGTCGAACGGGTGCGGCCTCTTTGGAAGATTTACGAGCTATTCCTTGGGTATTCTCCTGGAGTCAGGCGCGTTTTTACCTCTCAGGCTGGTATGGGGTCGGCACAGCACTCGCTCGTCTACGTGAGGAAGACCCCAAGGGTTACGAACTTTTGAAGGAACAGTATGATGTATGGCCTCCTTTGCGCTACATGCTGAAGAATGCCTCCACGAGTGTCATGGCGGCCAACCGTAGTATGATGCGACTTTATGGGTCGATGGTCACCGATCGAAAGTTACGAAACACTTTCTTAAAGCGTATTCTCGCTGAACATTCACTGACACGTAAGATGCTCAATGAGCTTTCGGATTCAAAGCTGACCGAGGGTCGTCCTCGTCTTCGCAAGGTTATTAACCTTCGCGAATCCGCGATTGATTTATTGCACGAGCAACAAGTCGCCCTCTTAAAAGATTGGCGCAAAAAGTTGCTCGATGGAGATAAGAAAGAGGCTGACGTTCTTCTTCCGCAAATGCTTCTTTCTCTGAATGCGATTGCGGCTGGATTGCAGGCAACTGGCTAAACTCAGAAATGTTTCCAGAAGTCAGTGAGGAACTTTGTCGCTAGGTTAGCAAGGAAGACGATATTCCAGAAAATTAACTGCAGGCCGAGTGAGGGGCCAAATGCCATACTTAAAACTTGGCCAGCTGCACTGGTGACGAGCAGTACGACGGTGCCAGTGCAGAAGGAAATCATTAAGGTCTCGATTGATTTAGGAGCGAAGGCCGAAAGACTCGTGTCGGCCATGCAAATGGCGCAGAAGGTTAGGGCGATGGATACAAGGCCCGTTAAACCAATACTGATTAGACTGCTGTCTTTGCCAAAGAAATGCTTAGCCGCTAGGCGTCCAAGTAGGGGTATATAGATAGCCACCATCGCAACGGCTAACCAAAAGCCCATCTCTTTACCATTGCCGTAGTTTTGTCCAAGAATCAGTTCGGCGTAATGTTTTACGTTGCCTTCGAAGGTGATAGGTTCGATGGGATTGGAAATCATGTATCGGTATTAAAAGGTGAATGAAGTTATGTCCACGTAAAGGTTTGTTTAGCGAGTCCACTCCTCGCGTGCCGAAGCCCAGAGATCAAAATTCAAGGGCTTCTTGCCTGTGGGAATCAAGCGGTAGTAGCCACCTGAGGCTTTGATGATGGCGAGTCCAGCTGAGACATCCCAAAGATTGGTAGCGGACTCATAGTAGGTATCAGCGACACCTTCGCCGACGTAAGCCAGAGCGAGGGCGGCGGAGCCAATCATGCGAATCT
>RFOO01000110.1 GCA_009926645.1 bacterium
GTCGAAGGCCCACGCGCAAAGCACACAGCATCATCCATGGCCCAGCGAATGTCAGAATAATCCGCCAAGCATTCATTCCGCCAGGGTCTCTCTCCTCTGACTCCAACGGTGCTCTTAAGCCATTCGGTAACCATGAAAGATGATCCTGCTTGATGATTTTCCAAAATAAATCGCGCTCCACGACTTTTCCCCAGGCATTCCAATCTTGAATCGCAAAATAAAGAAATAAAACCAGCCCAACCCAAAAAAGAGGAAAGCGAATTAAATCACCAAGGGAATCCAGAGCCGAACGCGATCGAATGTCGCGATGCAATAGCCAAGCACTGATAAGCTGGCCAAAAATAGCGGCTACTGGAAAAGCCAGAGCATTTAACCAAGGGTCTGTTCCAAAAGGTGTGTTAGCAGGAACAAACCAAAAGCCCAATCCGACTCCCACCGCCCAAAGCACTGTTGCAAAGATTTGAGTTTTAAAGTCTCCAATCGCAGCGACTAGGGCCGAGGTAGCTAAACCTAAAGTTAAGAGGGTCGCCCAGAGCACTACTCCACCCCAAGCCCAAGGCATCAGCACCATGATAAAGGCGCAAATCGTCAAGACCGACCACTCCCGCGGGGCTAAAGAAGGACGACGTATTTTTATTTTATTAAAAAATAAATGTCGCGAGGTAATCAGTTCCATAGGGGTAAAATGGAACCAAGCGAAAAAACTAAACGAGACCCGCTTGGTAAATATCGTGAATGCGTAAGAGTCCGAGACAGTGACCCGTGGCTGCATCGGTCACGGGTAAAACAGAAATTTGTGAAGGGCGGTCTTCCATGACGCGCGCCGCTTCACCTAAAGAAACGGCTGGGTGCGTTTGCACAGGATTGCGTGTCATCACATCCGCTGCTTTCGCGGAATTTAAATCGATACCTCGGCTTAACGCGCGACGCAAATCGCCATCGGTAATCAGGCCAACTAGCTTTCCCTCCGCCTCTAGCACACAAGCCGCACCATGCGGGTGAGCGGTCATCGTAATAACGGTTTCTCTTAAAGTGGAAGAAGCGTTTACTTTCGCACAACGCTCAATCGGTTGCATCGCCTCACCAACGGTGAGCAAAAGATTGCGCCCGAGTTGACCCGCTGGATGGAAACGTGCGAAGTCCGAGGCTCCAAATCCACGTTTAGTCATTAATGCAGCCGCTAAGGCGTCACCTAAAGCCAAGGTCAGCAAGGCACTGGTGGTGGGAACGAGACCCAAGGGATCTGCTTCAGGACGGGCACCAATATCTAAAACAAAATCAGCCTGCGTGCCTAAAGGAGATTGGCCGTTGCCCACCATCGCGATGATGGGAGATTTAAAAGAGCGGAACAGTGGTAACAAACGAACGGCTTCGGCAGTTGAGCCTGAACGTGAAATTAAGAGAACAGGATCGCCGGCTTGTAAAATCCCCAAGTCGCCATGCACCGCATCAGCAGCATGCAGAAAAATGGCCGGTGTGCCCGTGCTGCAAAGCGTGGCGGCAATCTTTTGTGCGATTAAACCAGACTTTCCGACGCCACAAAGAACTACCTTGCCTTGGTGTGCGGCAATCAAATCAACCACCTTGGTGAAAGTTCCATCCAGACGCGTTGCCAATTCAGCCAGAGCCTCAGCTTCAGCTTTGAGCAAAGCGCGGGCGGATTGAAGAGGAGTGGACATAGGGATAAATTAAAGGATGACCAACAAAGGTGAAGCCAAGAGTGGAGCGAAAAACTAAACACGCTTTCGCGCTGCTTCCATATCTTCAGGAGTATCGATTGCGATAGGATGATAATCAGTGACAACTGTCTGAAAAGTCATGCCGTGGGCAAGAAATCGAAGTTGCTCGAGCGATTCGGTGGCTTCGAGTTCGGTAGGCGCCAATTGGAGATAGCGAGCTAAAGTCGCGCGATTATAGCCATAAACACCAATATGCGCCCAGTAGGTGCGGTGCTTCACCCATTCGCGACTATCTACCCCGCGAAGATGAGGAATAGGACTGCGAGAAAAATACAGGGCTTGGCCATTTTCAGCACGTACTACTTTAACGACGCTCGTAGCTAATAATCGTTCGGCTTCGGTAATCTTAGAAACCGCCGTAACCAAAGCACACTGAGTTTTCTTCCAACAGGAAATTAAATCATCCAATAGCTGAGGTTGGATGAAAGGTTCATCACCCTGTATATTTAAAAAAAATTCCCCAGGCAACTGATCAAGCACACTCGCAATCCGAGCAGTACCCGAAGGACAATCAGGCGAAGTCATGATTACTTCAGCCCCAAACCCCCGAGCCACTTTCGCCACTTCATCAGCATCGGTTAAAACAACCACTCGCTGAGCCTGTTTCACTTTCTTAGCCTGCTCCCAAACATGTTGAACCACTGGCTTTCCACCTAAATCCAGCAAAACTTTACGCGGTAAACGCGTCGAACCTAGTCGAGCTGGAATGCAGAGGGTGGGCATGAGAAATTAAGGGGCGAGGGAATGGGTAGGGACGTCACTCCGTTGACGTCCGTGCAAAGGTGCAAAGGTGCAAAAGTGTAAAAGTGGAAAGGTGGAAAGGTGGGAAGGTGAAGATTAGTGGACAAGTGGACTAGCGGGCAAGTGGACTGGGGGGCGGGGGTCGGGTGCCAGGTGACGGGTTAGCCTTTTTTGCGGGCGGTTTCGCTATTCTTTAGGTACCACGCATAAACACCCGCGATTCCTTCGGAGAGAGAAATTCTTGGTTTCCAACCTAACTGCAAGAGGCGGGAGTTATCCATCATCTTACGCGGCGTTCCATCGGGCCGAGTAGCATCAAATTTTAATTCTCCGGTAAAACCAACGACAGTGGCGACTTGCTTGGCTAAATCACGAATCGATAACTCATGACCAGATCCCACGTTAATATGTCCAGCTTCCGAATACCGATCCATTAAAAGCAAACAAGCCTCAGCGAGATCATCCACGTGTAAAAACTCGCGAAGCGGTGTACCTGTTCCCCAAAGAACGAGCGAAGTATCGCCACGCAATTTCGCCTCGTGCATCTTGCGAATCATCGCCGGCAAGACGTGCGAATTTTCTAAAGCAAAATTATCCTCAGGCCCATAAAGATTACATGGCATCGCACTGATAAAATCGCAGCCATACTGCTGACGCGCGAAAGTGCACAATTTAATCCCCGCAATTTTCGCTATCGCGTAAGCTTCGTTGGTCGACTCTAGCGGTGCGGTGAGCAAAGAGTCTTCTTTAATCGGCTGCGGTGCAAACTTAGGGTAAATACAACTGGAACCAAGGAACAAAAGTTTCTGCACCTGATGGAGACGAGCCGCTTCCGTAACATTGGCCGCCATCACTAAATTATCATACAGAAAATCGTAAGGCGCCGTCGCATTGTAATGAATGCCACCCACTCGCGCTGCAGCCATCAAAACATAGCGTGGTTTTTCAGTGGCGAAAAAACTTTTTACGGCCGCCCCCTCTCGCAAATCCAATTCGGCTGAACTGCGAACGATGATCTCTGTATGCCCAGCTTGACGCAGAGCACGCATGAGAGCCGAACCAACCATACCACGATGGCCCGCGACAAAAATTTTTGCCTGGCGATCCATTAACGGTGCTTGTGAGCAATCATCTTCAGATCGTGATCCACCATGCGATGCACCAGTTGCTCAAAAGAGGTTTGCTGAGGATTCCAGCCAAGTTCGCGCATTGCCTTCGCTGGATTACCTAAAAGTTGATCCACTTCTGTGGGACGGAAATAAGCGGGGTCAACCGCTACCAAAGTTTTGCCGGTTTTCTTATCAACGCCCCTCTCATCAACGCCCTTGCCCTGCCATTCGAGTTCAATGCCCGCACGGCGGAAAGCGTGAGTACAAAACTCGCGAACCGTGTACATCTTACCCGTGGCGATGACGAAATCGTCCGGCTGCTTGTGCTGAAGGATTAACCACATGCATTGAACGAAATCGGGAGCGTAACCCCAGTCACGTTGTGCAGAAAGATTACCAAGAAACAGACAGTTTTGTCGCCCATGCACAATGTTGGCCACGGCGAGACTGATCTTGCGTGTAACAAACGTTTCTCCGCGGCGCTCGGATTCGTGATTAAAGAGAATCCCATTGCTCGCAAAAATTCCGTAGGCTTCGCGATAATTACGGGTAATCCAGTAAGCGTAGATTTTCGCAACACCGTAGGGACTGCGCGGATAGAAAGGCGTCGTTTCCGACTGCGGCACTTCTACCACTTTACCATAAAGTTCCGAAGTAGATGCCTGATAAATACGAACCTTTTTCTCCATTTTCAGGATACGAATCGCCTCGAGGAGGCGCAAGGTGCCGATGCCATCAGTGTCGGCGGTATACTCAGGCACTTCAAAAGAAACTTTCACGTGCGACATCGCCCCGAGATTGTAAATTTCATCGGGCTGAACTTCGCCAATGATACGAATCAAATTCGTGCTATCACTCAAATCACCATAGTGTAAATGAATTTTCTTTACGTGAATATCACGCACCAAGTCCTCCATGTAGAGGTGCTCAATGCGCTCGGTATTGAAGCTTGAAGAGCGACGGATGACTCCGTGAACTTCATAACCTTTACCGAGTAAAAATTCGGCGAGATAAGAACCATCTTGTCCCGTGATGCCCGTAATGAGAGCGCGTTTTTTCATGAATTTGTTTTTTTGGCAGCAGCAATAATACGTGAGCTGCTATCGATTTTGGCGCCAAGGCCTTCAATCAGCCTAGCGCCGTGTTTTTGGAGAACCGTCATTTCGGGAATGTTGCCCGAATGCCGATCGCCACCTTTGCAAAAAACCGCTTCGTGCCCAAGAGCCTTGGCTTCAGAAATTAATTGGTCGAGTGTGGCACACACCGATCCATCAGTGTCGATAGCTAAGAC
>RFOO01000012.1 GCA_009926645.1 bacterium
CCCCATTAATAAATAGTCTTCTCGCCTATATCCACGACCAGCAATTTTCCCGTTCTGAGATTCCGGCAAATTAAACAACTCAGCGAATCTCTTAAGGCAGGCTAAACTAAAGAACAGGAAAAGCAAAAAGGCTGCCATCCATTCAGACATGCCATTTGCAAGAGGTAACGCTCCAGCCACTGCTCGAAAAGTATAAAGTCCTGCGAGCAAGAAGACATCGAATAACGGAATGCGCTTCCCGCTGAATGAATAGTAAGTGGTGATAATCCAGTAAGCCCCAATCATTGCGGCAGCTTTGTAGCCCAGAGTCATCCAGCCGATAAAAATTCCAAGAAGTGGCAAAAGAGTCGCGAGCACTAAGCCTACTGGAATCGTGACGGCA
This sequence comes from bacterium, assembly GCA_009926645.1. Lineage (GTDB taxonomy): Bacteria > Verrucomicrobiota > Verrucomicrobiia > Opitutales > UBA953 > UBA953. Next base: position 383 of record RFOO01000012.1, read on the forward strand.
CCAGAGGCTAGAGGTCTATTTTTCTTGTGTGAATGCTGACGATCATTGGACAAATCCAATAAATCATTAGCCGCATAGACTCCCGAGGCGCACAATGAGAATGCAATGAACAGGGCTGATTCTATTTTTAAGATGGGGAGTGAAGTGAGTTGATGGGCTGCAGCTGCCGGAAGAAAAATTAATAAATTTTTAGCCCACTGATGAGGACGTAAAAGGCGAATGATTGATTTGAGCTGATTAACGCTGTCGGGAAAGCGCTGCTCTATTTTTACCGAGCTTTTAATTTGCTTTTCGTAGTTTAATCCTGAGCCCACGAGAACAGCTGACTCGCACTCATGCCAAATTTCTAAATCAATCGCTCCATTGCCTGCGTAAGCAAATGACTGACCGCTCGCATGAGCCTTAATAGCCGCTAATTTATTCTCACCCGTGAGATTGGTTTTCCCGTCGCTGGCTAAAACTTCATCAAAAAGATTTAAATGGGCAGCAATGCGTTCCGCAATTTCGCGATCCGCGCCAGTTGCTAAAATGAGTTTACGCCCTGATTCTTTCTGAATTCTAAGCCAAGCAACAAAGTCTTTTCGATAAGGTAAAGCAGCAGCGGATAAATCCACCGACTCCATAACCGCCTGCTTAAAAGGTGCTTTACCTCGAAAGAGCGCAGCGACCGCCTTGGGCCACTTATTTGGATGTAAAAGCAGGCGGATACAGGCTTCGTGCAAGGAATCGCCACGCAAAAGCGAGCCGTCTAGATCGACGTAGAGAGGGGGCATGGGGGAATTAGGGGAAATGGGTAGGGACGTCACTCCGCTGACGTCCGTGAGAATGTGCAAAGGTGCAAAGGTGGGAAGGTTCAAAGGCGAGGCAGAGGGGACCAGGGGAATGGGAACAAGGAAAGTAATCTTACTTTTCACTCTTTAATAGCGAACGAACCAAGGGAGTAATTTTAGATACGACTCTTTGCGCACCTGCATCACTTAAATGATCACCATCATAATAAAGCAGACTTCCGCCACTAACCGCGTCTACTCTTCCATTAGTTATCGGAAACAAATCATCTACACGAACAAAAGATATAAAGTCATATTCACTTGAAATTTCTTTAAGAAACTTGTGTGCATCATACAAAGATGACTGAGTTAAAGCTGGAAAAGTAGTATCATCGAATTGCATTCGGCTTCTCCAGTTCATCCACTCATGTGCATAGATGCCAGAATACTGAGCATAATTAATTACAGGCGGCTGACCAACTATAATAAATTTACTTTTAGGCGACAGACTATGTATCCTTTCGATTAAACGACGGACCTCATTTAAGGCCTCATGTCCTTTAATATTCTCCCACCTGGCACTTATAATGATTAACTTAGGCTGGATTTTCTCTATAAGATTTATCCTTTTTTCATAAAAGGATTTTTTTACAGAATCATAAGAGCCCAATAATTTAGAGGTTGGGGCAAGCGTCCAGCCACCCACAGCACAGACCGCTAAAGACGTATTACTTTTTTTGGCTAAGTCATATAGCTGGCTAGCAAGAGATAAAGCATGAGAGTCTCCCAATAAAATCATTTCTGGCGACTTCGGATCACTGTTTCTGAGATAATGCCACTGAATACTTCCTTTGTTTAAACCAGTAAAAGCCCTCTGGATAAAAGGCGTTTCTCTGACAACTAAAGCATCATAAGCCTGCCCACGCCAATCTTTTTTAAATTTTTCAGGATAGAAATCAAGCCGTCCAAATGCCGAAAAAAATGAAGCCGCTATTAGTATTATTGCTCCAATAGGAGCGTAAAAATTAAAAAACCGAGGACTACGTCCCAACGGCTCTACCCATTTGTAGGAAGCAAACCCCAAACCAACACCGATTAAAATCCCAACTGTTCTTACAAATTCAACTTCGTAAAGTTTAGCAAAAAACAGCCCAAGAACCAACATTGGCCAATGCCAAAGATAAAGAGAATAAGAAGCTTTTCCAATTAATACTGCTGGACTTGCAGAAAGTAAGTTACTTGCAACGCCACCCGAATACGAAAAAAGGATATATAAAACCGCTCCCACAATAGGAACGAGTGCAATTAAACCTGGAAAATCAGCACCGCTAGGTAAATAGAAAAAACAAATCAAAATGATAAATAAGCCTATATCAGATAAAATCTTGGCTACTTGTTTACTAAATAATCTATTAATTTTTTCTTCTGAAATTGCAATCAATGCCCCAGCAATTAGTTCCCAAGCTCTTGTAGGTAACAAATAAAAAGATGCAGATTTGTTAATTCCTGTTTGGTAAGTACACCAAAACAAACTGGTAAAAAATAATATTACCAATAGCCATCTAGTATACTTAGCCCCTAAATTGGGCAAAGTGACTACAAGTAAAAGTGGGTAAATAAAATAAAACTGCTCTTCTACTGCAAGCGACCAAGTATGAAGTAGAACTGTATAATCTGCAGAGGCGCCCCAATAGTCTCCTGATACTGCTAGCATACGATAATTTGCAAGAAAAGTGGAAACGGAAAAAGCCTGCTTCCCTGTATTGGAAATTAAACTTGGAAGACCTATCAAAAGAACAAAAATTAAAACTAAAATTACCATCACCGCTAAAGCAGGGAAAATTCTCTGCAATCTTCGACGCCAAAATCCTCCAAGCCAAGGCTCACCCTTTAATTGCGATGCCAAAATAATAGAGGTAATCAAATAGCCCGAAATTACAAAAAACACATCAACACCCATAAACCCACCAGGCAAAAACTTGGGGGCAAAGTGAAATAAAATAACTGCGCCAACTGCAACAGCCCGTAAACCATCGATTTCGGGTCGATATGGAATTCTAGACATTGGGATAATTAGTGTGATGTAAAATTATGTAAAAACGGTCGCAGGCACTGGAGGTACTATGGACAAAAAGCAGTAAGTCTTACTATTCATAGCTTTATCCGACCACTTTCTACTAAGACGGACTCATTTCCACGCTCGGTCTTTAAAGATGCCGAGCGGCTCTAAGGCATAAAAGAGTTCTGCGTTATCGGGGTTATTTAAAAGGGACTGCATCGGCGCAAAAGAGGAAATACGGATAAACATCTGCTCGCTTTTTTGATTCAGTCCATAAGTGCGAAAATCTTTAAGCATCAAAGGCAATCGCTCAATTCGCCCTGCCATACCTTCCCGCCAACCGACTTCTTGCTCTTGATAGCGATTGGGCTGGCCGTTCACGAGATGCCAAAAAATGACATTTTGTTTTCCGCCACGTGGCATGATGTATTCGCCATATTCGTAAGGCAACAACTCACGCTTTCCTACCCTTGCACTCACACTGTAAGCACGATCCGCCCGAAGGCATCCACTATTCACCCAACAAGAATCAGGATTATGCGTTCCGGCATCGACCACCGAGGCTTTCCCTGGCTCCCAGTAGGCAACGTAAACCAAAATTTCTGTTTTCCCTTTGGTGTATAAAAACTGTGTGGCTTGACTGTAATTTAAAGTGCCCTGCACTTCAGCCAATTGCGCCTTAGAAGTAGCAAATGGGAGAGGTTTGCGTGTCCATCCTGCAACAGATTCAGGAAATACATCCTCCAGCTTTCCTGTAAAACGCCGTGGTTGCCGCGAGAAAAATTCAATCGCTACAATCAAAGTGATTAATCCAAGAACTAAAACACCGCCGATAAAAACAAAGAGTTTGCGCATAGTCTTAGATCAAGCGGGCCGGATTGCCCGCTACAGTAGAGCCCTCTTTAACATCAGAAAAGACTGTCGCCCCCGCAGCAACCGTACTCTCGCGTCCAACTTTAATACGTGGAATAATCGAAGCACGACTACCCAAAAAAACTTTTTCGCCAATTTCCACCAATCCAGTGATATCGGCATGAGAACTTACCGTCGACCATGAGCCGATAACGACATCGTGTCCAACCGTCGACCCAAGATTGAAAACACAAAAATCGCCGACCTGAATATCGCAGGTAAGGACAACTCTTGGACAAAGAACAACGCCGCGACCAAGTCGCACCCTTTGCCCAACGACACAAGTGGGGTGAATAAAATTCAAGAAAACAGCACCTGCTTTTATGAGCGGAGAAATTAATTTCTCTTTCACCTTAGGAGAGCCTAAACCACAAAGATAAACGGTTTCAGAGGATACCTGATGTCCAGATAGAGGCAAAACAGGAGCAAAATTACCGAACGCCTTTAAGGCATCGGAATTATCATCCAAAAAACCTGCAAACAACCAAGCTGAGTTAAAGTCTGGGTGTTGCTGAATCCAGGAATGTAATTCCCTGCCAAATCCACCAGCGCCCACGATATAAAGTTTTTTCATGAAGAGGAAGGAAGGTGACTTAATAATTCACGCAATGTGCGGCAGGATCTAACCTGATCACCGGTTAGCGATAATTGATGGACGTGCTCAAAATGTGAAAGGGTAAGCAAAACCGTCAGTGAGTCCCACTGAGCCAAAGAGGCCAAAGGGGTATCGAGTTCTGCTTTACTTAAAGCATCAACATCGGCTTTGAGAGCAGCGAGTTCTTGGCTAAAATCGAGGGCCATTATTTTTCGGAGATAGATACAATGGGCAGGGCTTCGAATGGACCTATTTCACCAGCAAAAGCTGCCCATGACAACCCCACACCAAAGCCACAGCCCACTGTTTTCAAAGATTTCTCTCGTAACTTATCGGCTAAAGCATCGCAAATCACGGCGGGAATCGAAGCCGAGCTCTGATTGCCAAATTTACTAAATGCGTCTGCAGGCACCTGAGAAACCTTAAAGCCACATTTGGCGGCCAAAGTTTCGACCATAAATTTATTTGCCTGATGTAAAATGAGTGCATCGCAATCCGCTGGGGTGAGATTTGCTGATATCATGACCGCCTGAATCGCGCTCGGCACTTCACGTAGCGAGAAATTGAAAACTTCTGCTCCATCCATCTGTAAATTTTCAGCGTGGTGAATATTGCCATCAGGTAATTTGATTTCTCGTCTCGTTTCAGGGGAAATCGGCTGACGGGCACCACCTGCTGGAACTTTAACTGCTGCGCCACCTTTACCATCAGTGCCAAAAACAAAATGCATGACTTGATGACTTCCGGAACGTTCAACTAGGGTAGCCGAGCCAGCGTCTCCAAAAATAGGGTCAATCGAGCGGTCTTGCGGGTGTGTGAGTCGACTCAGTGTATCGCCTGCACACAAGAGAACTCGCCCAGCACCAGCGTGAGTGCATAAAAGCGCTGCTTGGTGAAGTCCATAAACCCAGCCGGAACAGCCAAGTGCTAAATCAAAAGCCATCGCCCCCTTGTTTAATCCTAAACGGCCATGTAAGAGTGAAGCGTTGTTCGGCTGAGAGTGATCGGGTGTTTGAGTAACAAAAATAATTGCATCGATGGAAGAGACCTCGATGCCCGTTGCTTTGAGCAATCGCTGAGCTGCCTTTTCACAAAGGTCGAGAGCTGTGATTTTTGGTTCAGCCGTTTTACGAATTTTAAATCCGATTGTGCGACTTAAACGATCCAGCGTTTCTTGTCCAATACCTTGGGCTTTCCCTTCGGCAATAAAGTCACGAGTGATTGAGCCAGTCGTGACGGCAATCCCCGCAATGCGGAAATGGGAGAGGGAGGAGTGCATGGATTTAGTGGGCGGGTGGACTGGTGGACCAGTGGGCGGGGATTAAGAAAAAGGCAGTGCTAAGGTGCAAAAGTGCAAAGGTGCAAAAGTGAGACCGACCACGAAGGCCATAAAAATCTAAATATTAGGGCACAAAACAGCAGCGATGGAAGCCAATGAGGCCAAATTGAATATAAAGAATAACACCTAAGTGTGAGTGAGCAAACAATGATTAGGTCAGTATTTGACGGGGTAATTGCTAATTAGACTTTAAGGTGATGACTACTTTCACTAAATTTGAAGAAATTGAGGCCTGGAAAAGTGCTGAAAAAATTGTGGTAAAAATTTATGCCATACTTAAATTAAGTTCCGCTAGTAAAGATTGGGCTTTTCGTGATCAAATCCAACGCGCTGCGGTTTCAATTATGTGCAATATTGCTGAAGGCTTTGAGAGCCGTTCGGATCGAACTTTTTACGACATGCTTCGAAGATCTAAAGGCTCCTGTGGCGAAGTAAGAACGCTTTTATACATTTCACAACAAGTAGGGTATATTAATCCCAAAGATTACAATGAAATCAGGACTCTCTGCATAACCTGCTCTTCACAACTCAGTAATTTGATGGCTCATTTAGAAAGAACCCGAGAAGAAATCTCGTCTCGCAGAAAATGGGGCTCCGCCAAAAATTAATCCCACTGCCTTCACTTTTCCACCTTTGCACCTTTGCACTTTTGCACGGACGCCACGGAGTGGCGCCCCTACCCAACCCGTCCTCCCACCTTCCCACTTTTGCACTTTTGCACGGACGCCACGGAGTGGCGTCCCTACCCCCTCCTCTTCTTCAACCTCTCACAACTAATATCCGAAACAAAATTAATCCGTGTCGGTACTTTATAGGCAGACAACACGGCACGACAGGCGGAACGAATACTCGATTTTAAAGCATCTAAATCAACATCGGGCTGGGCTACGACCTCGGCTACAACGGCCTGCCCTACAATCACATTCTTTTCTCCATAAACCCTGCAATCGATTACACCGGATACACCTAAAATAATCGATTCAATTTCGGTGGGCATCACTTTTTCCCCACCGACATTAATGAGCTCACCGATGCGACCGAGAATACGAATGGTTCCATCGGGTCCATTCTCCACTTTGTCGCCAGTTCGAAACCAACCATCGGAAGTAAATTTTTCGTTCGTAGCGTTTATATAACCCTCAACCTGAGTTTTAGACTTTAACCACAACTCACCTTCCACGACTTTCCAGACGACATTATCATCATCGATTTTTAAATAAGGTGAATCAGGGTCAGGACTACTGGTGTGCAAAATACCCGTCTCACTCGTACCAAAAGTCTGAACAAAGCGGACAACAGGAAAAGCTTTATGCAATCGATGCAGCAAACTTTCTGGCATCGGTTCGGTGCCATAAGTGATGAGTCGCAACGAAGGCAAATGAACCACGCCAGACAGAAGCAGAAGATTTAAAAAGGTCGGTGTAGCAGGCAAAACCACGACACTATGATTGCGAATAGCCTTAATAACTGAATCAACCGAGCGATTTTCAGGAACCACCAAAAGGGCTCCTGCCGCCAAAGAACTAAGAAGCGTATTAATGCCTCCGATGTGATCACAGCCGAGCAACGCTAAAATCGGGAGACGATTCGCACGGCGATTTTCGTAAGTTTTCAGCAGTTGAGTAAAATTTTGAACCATGGCCTTGGGCGAGCCACTCGTCCCACTAGAAAACAAAACAAGACCTGCTTCTTTTTGTCGTGCGAGTTTTTGGAAAATTTCGTGGCGGGAAGACGAATCGATTCGCGGATAAATTTTCCACTCAGCACCCTCAGCTGTTACCAACCACTGGGCACTCACTTGTGATAGTTTGGCGGGAAACTCTTGTGCATTGCCAGCCAAGGGGACGGCAAAGTGCCCTGCCGACTCTAACGCCAATAGCCAAGCAACGACGGCGGGACCATGTTCGCCCAAAATGGCGATGACGGTAGGCTCGGATAAATTGAGTGCCTGCAAATCTGCCTGAGCTTTTCGTGTAAGGGCTAAAAGCTGGGCATAAGTCGTCACGCCCCACGGGCCCGCAAGGGCAGGCTGGGAATCAAACTTTTGAAAACGTTTCAGAATCCAAGAAGACATTAAGTCACTTGCCCTAGATAATAAATTTGTCCGCTGGCGAGTTGCGGGTCGTTAATTTTTCCCAAAATAAATGCGGTCGCTTCGTCCAGAGTTGTGCCCTGCGGGCGTTTAATTCTCTGATTTATTTCCGTTAATTTGTTTTGGCCAACTGCTCTCGTCAGCCGGGTGTCTATTGGCCCAAAGCCCAGTCCAACTACCTTTATCCCATGAGGCAAAAGTTCTGTGGCCGCGACTTTCGTAAAAGCATCGAGTGCTGCCTTGCTCGCGACGTAGGCGGCCTCCCCTGCTAAAGCCAAAGGCACTGCCACCGTTGTTATGTTAATGATAAGCCCTTTGCGTTGTCGCACCATCGACTTTCCCGCAGCCTGCAGACAATAGAATGCACCCAGATAATTCGTGCGCATGAGCGATTCAGCAACCGAACCTGGCGTCAGCAGAAGAGCGTTCATCGAGGCAGATCCAGCGTTATTGATGAGCAAATCGATTCCCTGACTGGATTCACCGATTTTGGCTACCGTACTTTGCACCGATGGTTCATGCGTAATATCAATCGCGTGCGAATGAAACCGCGGATGATTAATGTCAGAATTTTCCCGAGCCAATCCGTGCACAGTCCATCCGCATTCAAGCAGTTTGTGAGCTAAAGCCCTACCTAGGCCGCGAGAGGTTCCTGTAAGAATAGCCAGTTTCACTGAGCGAATTATTTAGTGAATAATTTTAATTTTTTTTGCAACGGCTCATCAAAAAAACGATGAACGATAAGACCGAAAATAATTGATGTTAATACGGAAACACTTGCTAAGATAATTCCATTGGAATTTAAGTGAATCTTTCGGCTAAGAAGAGCGAAAAAGTGTATGATAAATAGATGTGTTAGATATATTGCATAACTCGCATCCCCGATTTGAATAAAAACCTTTTTTAAAGACAGTGAAGTTTCCTGAAAAGCAGACTCGGCTACTAAGCCGAGATAAACAATAAAAACAGGAAAAAAATAATAGGTGACTAATGTTAGCGCATTGCCTTGCCGATGTTGATTATAAAACCATTCGCTATAGGCTAAAAACGTACATAACACTAGCATCGATAGTATCGCTGCCTTATTTCTGAGTCGTAGTTTAAAATACTTATTAACCAGCCATAGGTTTATACCTGCGATAAAAAACAGAACAACAGGGCGATGGTAAAAATTTGCCGCTACCGTTGTGGAGAATTTACTGAAATACCACCAACTTATTACTATCAGTGTTGTGGTCAAAACTGGCCTACCTCGGCTCATCCATAATCCCACAGCACAACTAACATAAAACACCATTTCGTAATTAATACTCCACCCGGGCCCAAGCAATGGAACGATATTTCCATTTTGGGCCTTATACGGAATAAACATTAAAGAAAAAATATATTCCCACCCTATTCCCGTGTTTCCTGAAGATCTTAAATGCGGGTATAACCAAGTCACAACTGCCGCGACTGATGTCGTGATCCAATACAAAGGGATGATTCGAATAAAGCGTTTTTTAATAAAGCGAACTGGCGAAGACTCAGATTCTAAGAGCATTGCCATAATGACTCCGCTCAAAACAAAGAAAATATTAACTCCCGAAGCACCAAAACCCGGTTGGTAGTCTGTATGAAAAAAAACAACCGCAACACATGCAATTGCTCGGAGTGCTTGAAGTAATTCGAGTTTAGGTTGAGTATTTAGTTTCATACTTTATTCACCACTTCGACCATATAATCAGCCAGCAAACCCACTCGTCGAAAAGGCGAAGTGAGTCGGCTCATGGCTTTTTCATCGGCTAAAGTAACACGCTTACCAAATTGATTAAAAATGTCTTGCTCGAGATCCGCAATCAGCGTGACCAGTCCGATACTATCAAGGTGCGCCGCATCACCGAAAAGGTGGGTTGATTCATCGGCATTTAGCAAAGCGGGCTTGCCCAGTTCCAGCGCAAGGGAACCCAGCCGTTGAATAACTAAATCTAAACTCTGCTTTCTTGTTATCATTATAGGTGACGAACGACCTCACGCAAATCAGTCAATTTGATTTGAGCTTCTCCGTTTACAGCAGGGCTGACTGATTGATACTGCCCTTCGGGTCGGAGAATTTGTAGAGTTTTCCAGCCCAAGAGATTGGGGGCGACAAAGTCTTTAGCTGGATTATCAGCGATGTAAATATACTGAAGCCCCGGGTGTCGCTGCATCATCAACTCAAAAGCCCGAGGGGAAGGCTTCCAGTATTGCCGTCCTAATTCCTCCGTAAAAATTGGCTCGGGAATCCAACGCTGTACACCAAGGGCCTCGGCTTTGTTCCTTTGGGTTGGCAGATATCCATCGGAAATTAATCCCAAGGTCGCATGCGGCTTCAATAATTCAATCGCTTCTAAAGCATCAGGAAACCAAGGCAAACTTTCAGGTCGGTGTCCTCGGTAAATCTCGAGTAACTTTTGTACCTTAGATTCCTCCATTTCACCGTGCCCGAGCAGACGGTAGGCTTGTTGAAAAAGTTCTTTGCGTTGGCCAGCATGAAACAAACCCTGTGCCGCGTCTCCCAGTCCCGCTAAACCCCATTTCTCTTCAGCAAATTTACCGGTTGCCACAAGTGCAGAAGAGACAAAGGCATGCTCGGGATAGAGCGTGTCGTCGAGATCAAAGACGACACAGGTATCGAAGATTTTTCGACTCACTTGCACGGAAATTAGCTATAATTTAAAACCAACGAATGACACGCATCAGGATCTTAAAAAGCCAGGGAGTATTAATAATGGTTCGTAAAATCGGATATCTTAACCCTTTATACTCTTCGAAACTAAAATCACGAAATGGAATACGATTTTCCTGAAGTAATGTTTCATAAATTTCATGTGCCTTCTGAAGAGGAAGAACTTTACGCCATAGTCGAAGACATAAGAAAAAAACAAAGCTTTGCTGTCTCGATTTGATTCGCTGCAAAGTGGCTGGTGGCAGTTTCCCGAAACGGGTTTCGCCAGAAACTAAGGGGTCAAAACCTCGCATTGTAATAAAAAAGTTTTCAATATGCTTCAACTCACGATTCAAATCGCCTTTCTTACTTAGAGAACCAGGCATCTGCACATAAGCAACGACCTCTGATGGCAAGTGCGCAACGGTTGAGGCCGATAGAAAAAGCTGCGTTGTAAATAAAACATCACCCCAATGTCTTGATTTAGGATTAAAGCGTGGGCCGTTATTTTCAATAAGCCTTCTTTTAAAAATATAATTCCAACAGTAATTAGGGTAGTTAACTCGCGCAAGGTATTCAGCCCCTGATTCAATTTGTCCCAATGTCGGGGACAAATTATCGGAATGTTTCACAACTTCATACAAGGAAACCGTTTTATAATCAAAGGTGATAATATCTAATTGCCCTTTTTGGGCCTGAGCAAAGACAGCCTGAGCTGTTTCCGGAATGAGATAATCATCAGCGTCCAGAAACCAAAAATACTCGCCGCGTGCACGCTCAATGGCTGTATTACGCGAGGCTGAGACCCCTTGGTTTGATTGATTTAAAATTGTAATACAGGGAAACTTTTTGCCCAAGCCTTGTAAAATCTCCAAAGTATTATCCGTTGATCCATCATTAAGCAGAAAAATTTCCAACTCTTGCAGTGGTATCTTTTGAGTAACAATCGATTCGATGCACCTCTCAATGCAAGAAGAGGCATTATACATCGGAATAATAATGGAGAGATAGGGTTTCATTTTAAAAATAAAAAATTACTTAATGGCTGGCTTAACAAACACTGCGGCATCGTAACGTAACATTAATAGCCCGTCTTGCCAGTCATCGTGTGCTGAACAAGTCATGCCTAAAGCCTCTTCTAAGATCCATTTACCGAATGTTGCACCTGCGGCATGAGCCAGAGGATACCCTCCGCCGAATCGTGCATTAATCTCAAAAACGACAGGCCCCTCTTTGGTTAAAATTGCCTGAAAACAGAAAGGACCCCTAAGGCCAGGCAAAGCCTCAACTATCTGTTTCGCTAATTGATGGAGATCTGTTCGGCGCTCCGTTACGCCTTTACTGACTTCTCCACTACGCGTCTCGATTCGACGATGCGGAACAACAGTTCTAAGTTTGCCGGACTGATCGACATAACAATTCACGGTATATTCCGGACCAAAGCAACGCTCTTGGGCTACATAAGAATTAACATCGAGATTGAGATTTTTTGCCTCAGCGGCTTTATCAATAAAATGCAAGCCAATCGAACGGCTTCCATCAATGCGCTTTAAAACAAGTGGCCCGCTCATTTCTCTTCGCCCAGAAATAACTTGTTCTAAAAGAACAGTTCGTGGAGAGGGTATTCCATGAGATGCAAGCACCTCTGCTGTCTTAAATTTGTCTCGTGCAATAGCGATGGTTGCGGAAGTTGAAACCATCACTTTGACTCCTCGAGCAATCAGTTCATCCCTCGCCTCAGCCAGCATCAGCAATTCGGTGTCAATCGTAGGGACGATTAAGCCAATTTTTCGATTAGTACATATCTGAAAAAGACTCTTTAAATATTGGGGGGAACTAACCGGCGGGACCGTTTCGAAATCGTCGACAAATTGACAAGCTGCGCTGGATTTCGCATCCGAATCTAGCCCTAGAATCGTCAGTGGAACGCCAAGCGACTTAGCGTCCACATAGAAGGTTCGGGCAAGTTCGACTCGTCGCCCAG
>RFOO01000111.1 GCA_009926645.1 bacterium
CACCGAGTCTTTTGCTGCTCAAACTTTCGTCTGCGGAGATCGGTCGTTTGAAATCAGCCTGCGTCGACTTCGAACGTACCTGCCTTTTGCCCTACAACTTAACGCCTTCACTCACGAAAAATACCCAGGAACTGAAATCCCGAAACGTTTTGCGAGTGATGTAACCATTCTTACGGATTCAGCAAAAATTCCTTTTCACATATCGATGAATCAACCGTTGCGACATGGCGGTATGACTTTTTACCAATCAAGCTACGGCCTTACCTCGTCAGGCAAAGACCTTACGGTTCTTCAAACGGTTCGTAATCCCGGGTGGCTTATTCCCTACCTCTCGGTTTCCTTAATGTCGTTTGGTTTGCTTTGGCACTTCGGCGTTTCCCTCTTCCACTTTTTAAACCGTCGGCGCAAATCCACGATAGCAGCCTTAGCCCTACTCTTTTGCTTTGTCCCACAAAGTTACTCTGCCGATTCTTCATCCTCTCCAATCTGGAATAGCGACGAATTAGGCAATGTGCCGATTCAAAGCGGTGGTCGTATTATTCCCATTGAAACATTAGCGACCAGTTCACTTCTCCAAATGAGGGCACGGCGAGAAATCGCTCTCACTGACACTGAAGTCATTGCTTTTAGCAAAAAGCCTTCAACCTGGACGAAGGAAGAAGCTAAGAAAATCGCCGAGGAATTACCCGATTTAAATGATATAGCGAAAGAAGCACTGGAAAAAAGACCTGTTCGTGTTGAAGGTAAAAAAATTAAAGCCATTGATTGGATGATTGAGGTGTGCTTTCGGAGTCACGTTGCACGACACTTACCTACCTTCCGCATCGATCATCCCGTTGTCCTTAAATATGTCGGCAAGGACCCCGAGAAGACTAAGTTCGCCTCTTGGTTCGATGTCCTAAAAAACATCGAAGCTATTTCTAAAGCTGCCGAACGCTCACGGAAAACTCCGCAAGCTGATCGCGATGCTGAAGATCGCGCTATTTTACAGTTAGAGGCAGCCGCCAAACAATATGCCCTGCTCTCGATGACGTTTATTCCAGGAGATTTACCACCACAAATCCCACCCCAAAAAGAATACGATGCTTGGCTTTTCTCCCTTGGCGCCGCTGCGGAGCAAATGCGCAAAAATGGAAGAACCAGCGAAGGTGCTCCTAAATTCGACCAGGAACTCCAAGAGAATCTCAAATTACTCATTGAACGCTATCGTGAATTTGCTGCCGATGGGCCAATTCGCATTGTGCCAGGTGTTAACAATGATCGCCTCGCACCCTGGGACAATCTCGGCAATGCTGTGTTATCTGTCGTCAGTGAACCTGGGAAACACCGCGATGCCCTTTCCGCCGACGGCACGCTGACTCGCTACGCTACTTTCTGCCAAGCCTGGCGCGAAGGTGATGACCAAACCTGCGCACAAGTTATCGGCGCGCTTTATCGTGCACATGCCGGAACCTGGACAGATCGAACCGACGGCGAAGCGACCTTCAGTCGATTACAACCCTTCTACTGGTTGCTTATGGTCTATGTACTCGCCTTTTTATTAGTACTTTGGACGTGGGCCACGGGCAACGACGCACCGCTCTCTTGGGCCTTTGCTCTGCTGATTTCCGTTTTCCTTTTGCACACTCTAGCATTGGGTTATCGTATGTGGCTGCACGAGCGACCACCCGTCACCAACCTTTATTCATCGGGAATCTTTATCGCCTGGGGTGCGGTTTTACTGGGCATCATCCTCGAGAAGATTTGGAAAAATGGTATCGGTGCTGCTGCCGCAGGTATCAGCGGATTCCTTTCTCTGATTGTCGCCCATAATCTAGGTCTTTCAGGTGAAGATAATTTGGAAAGCGTCCGTGCCGTTCTTGACTCCAACTTCTGGCTTTCAACTCACGTAACCACGGTAACCTTAGGCTACTCCGCGACTTTTGTCGCAGGTCTAGTGGGCGCAATTCACCTTTGGCTCCGTGCCTTCAAATCCGACTACCAAGAGGGGGAAGCGGTGGCACGCGCCGCCTATGGCATTCTCGCCTTCTCCCTCATCATGAGTTTCATCGGCACCATGTTAGGCGGTATTTGGGCCGATCAAAGTTGGGGAAGATTCTGGGGCTGGGACCCTAAAGAAAACGGAGCTCTGTTGATTGTATTATGGTGTGCGATTTGCTTACACGCCCGTTGGGGTGGATTGGTTAAACGCGATGGCTTAATGCAAATGCTCGTTTTCGGAAATATCGTAACCAGTTGGTCTTGGTTTGGAACAAACCTTCTCGGTGTCGGCTTGCATAGTTACGGTTTTACCGAATCCGGATTCCAATGGCTTTGCATTTTTGCGGCTTCGCAATTGGCGATTATCGCTTTAGGCTGGTTACCTGCTCGGGCGAACAACCTGCGTAATTCATGAACGAAACATCCACCGCACAATGGTTTTGTATTAAATCAAAACCACGCCAAGAGGCGGTGGCAGCGAAGCAGTTACAAAATCTTGGAGAAGTCGAAATTGTTTTTCCGCGAGTGAGAAGGACTCGACGCGGACATGAAAAAAATCAGGTTGTGATTGAGCCGCTCTTTCCTGGTTATCTATTTATCAAATTCATTCCCGAGGACTATCACGGCTCTGTTCGTAGCACGCGTGGCGTTCTCCATGTCGTCAGTAAAAATGGACAAGCCGTTGCCGTTGATCCCAAGGTTATTATCGAACTGCAAGCCCTTGGTCCTGAGGGAATTCTCTCCCTGCTCGATGCCGAGCTTAAACTGGGTAGTAAAATTAAAGTGATTCGTGGAATTTTTGCTGGTTCCGAAGGTGAAGTTGTTAAATTAGCCACCCCCCAAAAACGAATCGCTGTACTGATGTCACTCTTGGGCTCGGAACAGGCTGTGGAATTATCTTCCGAGGATGTAGCCCCTTTGGATTAAGAGATTAATGCAGATGATTCACGATTTACTAAGCCAGTCCGCCACCTACGAAAAGCTCCACCCTCTTTTCCCTCTGGCCTTTGCAGCAGAAAAGAAATGGGAATCACACCGAGTTTTTGGCGACATTCAAGTTATGTTCTCCGGTGAAGAAATTTGCGGTCATCACCCAGCCAACGCCCTGCGTAGCACAGAGAGTTATCAAGAAAACAAAGATGTGGAAAAGTTTGCTCACCCCACAACCAACACAAACTCACTGCTTTTGAAACCTGGTAGTTTTACTATTTTTTATCCATCCGATGGACATCAGCCTGGCGTAATGGTGAATCACCCCACCGAGGTACTCAAAGTCGTCATTAAATTTCGCCTAGAATAGGTTGCGGCCTTTCATCTTGGGGATAATTAACTCTGGCGAAAAACCGCTTAACCCCTAGAAGTGTGACATGGCTTCCGCTTGCCGTCTTATTCTCGCCCTCGATGTTGAAAACAAAGAAGAGGCATTAGCTCTGGCTCGACCCTTGGTCGGTAAACTCGTTTGGGTTAAACTTGGCCTGCAATTGTTTACGCGTCACGGACCATCGATTGTCGATGAGTTTCATGCTTTGGGCTTTAAAGTCTTTCTTGATTTAAAGTTACACGACATTCCCAATACTGTCTCATCTGCTATCAAAAGTCTTAAAGGTCGGCCCTGCTCATTACTCACACTACACGCCAGTGGCGGACCCGAGATGCTCGCTCGAGCTGTCGATACCGCCCGTGAGACTCTACCCGAGTGTCGTTTACTGGCTGTTACCGTACTTACTTCAATGAATCAGGCACAATTGAAAGCCATCGGTGTCGAGCGTTCGCCTGAAGAGCAAGTGCGTCTTCTCGGTCGAATGGCGATTCAATCAGGTATTCACGGTTTAGTCTGCTCACCTTTGGAATTACCTTGGTTGCGTCGTGATTTAGGTTTGACGCCCGATCTCGTGACGCCAGGCATTCGCTACCCTGAAGCTCAAGGGGACGATCAAAATCGAGTGATGACACCCGCGCAAGCAGCCCAACAAGGTGCCAGTTTTATTGTGGTAGGTCGGCCCATCCTTAAAGCACCCGATCCGATGGCTGAAACACTTGATAAAATCATCGCACCGCTCGCTGGTAAACCCGTACTCATTCATTCCCTCCAGTCATTCCTCTCCACAGGTTTATTCGACCGGGTTATTATTACATACCGCGACCAAGAACAACTCGTGCGGTTACAAAAAATTCTCGAATCTTATCCGCACGAGGGTGTAAAAATCGACTTTATCCAAGGCGGAGAAACTCGACAGGATTCAGTCTTCTCTGCCCTAAAAATTTGCGAACAACATCAAGGGATTGTTCACATCCACGATGCAGCTCGCCCGTTAGTAACTCCCGATGCTATTCTTCGCGTACGCACAAAGGCACTTGAAACGGGAGCCGCGATTTTGGCTGGCCGAGCAGCAGATACTGTAAAAATCGCTCACCCTACCAGTTCCTCAATTCAAAGTTCACCTGACCGATCTTTGGTTTGGACAGCCGAAACTCCCCAAGTTTTTCGCACTGTCACCATTATCAAGGGCTATCGTCGTGTCTACGAACTAGGCAGGAAAGTGACCGATGATAGTTCAGCGGTAGAGATGATTGGCCAGGATGTAGCCTTGGTTGAAAACCATGAATCCAATCTAAAATTAACTCGTCCGAGCGATTTTCCTTTGGCAGAAGCGGTTCTTAAGGCCCGCCAGTCTTAATAGCCAGCCTGACGAAGAGCCGCATCAAGTTTCACTTGGAAATCCATGATGTCGCCTTGCGATGGTCGATATCCCGGCGTGCGAGGTGCTAAACCTGGACGACCTTCCATATCAAGATACCAATCGGCGATTTGTCCGTCTGAAAAAGTAACATTTCCGCTAACCATTGTTCCAGGACGATTAATGGCATCAACCTCGACCTTAACTCCAGCAGC
>RFOO01000112.1 GCA_009926645.1 bacterium
AGTTACACATTAATTGCCGACGACAAAATCCAACAGCACCAGCATTTGTTTATCTTTACGAAAATCCACTCATCCGTCCCCTTAATCGAGATCGCGAAGCTTTGGCACGGTACAAGAAATGGTTTACTTGGGATGGTTCATTACTTGATGACGCTCGGGCGATTCAACTATTTTACCCTAATTCGTTGGAGGTAAAAGAATGGAATCCACCAAGCGCCCGCAACCTCTTTTGTGTGCATGTTGCTTCGAACAAAGCTTTAGCGGTGGTTGATGAGCGCGATCTTTATAGCGAACGTTTGCGCATTATTAACTGGTATGAAAATAACGCACCCCAAGATTTTTTTCTTTATGGGCGAGGCTGGGATCGGCCTGCGGCAATTCCTGGACGATGGGGAAGGATTTGTAATCAGTTGCGGAAAATTTTTTCTAGAATCGCTCCAATGCGGCCTCCTTTCCGAACTTGGCAAGGGTCTGTCGAAGACAAGATTGCTCTCTTGCAACGTGCACGCTTTTGCATCGCCTATGAAAACTGTCGAGACCTGCCAGGGTATGTGACGGAAAAACTCTTTGACTGTTTTCGGGCAGGCTGTGTGCCCATTTATATCGGACCAAAAGAGATAAAAGATTTAGTTCCCCCTGAGTGTTTCATCGATGGACGTCAGTTTCAAAACCCTGCCAAACTCAACGAATTTTTAAGAAATGTTAGTGACGCTGATTATGTGTGCTACCAAGAAAGCATTAAGCAGTTTTTACTTTCGCTCAAGGCTCGTAATTTTAGCCAAGAACATTTCGCTCAAGTTATCGTACAAACGATTTTACAGAATGAGAAATAATTCTCTTCTATCCCCGTGGCCCGAACTTGCGTTGAGGTGGTTGCGAGGGGGGTAGGGCTTCGATTTGCACACCGGCACATGCGGGGTGTTTGGCGAAGTAGCCATAACTTTCAGCATCAAAACGCGTGGTCATCGCACTGGTAGCTTCGGCAATTAAGATGCGCCCATCGGGTTGGGTGAAGCCGATTTGCACCGAAGTGATGCCATCGACTTTGCGCGTATGGGTGACGAGTTTTTCCATAAACTCGCTAGCTTCTGGACCAGGCTTTAAGGCAAAAAGAATTCGCTTAACCAAACTCGGGGCTCGGCGAAGCGGACTGACGGCATGTGCGTTAATTGACCATTCACTCCGTTCTTCGCGCCAGATGAGCCGTGCATCGACAATGACGTGCGCCCCATCCATCAAAAGTGGCACGTCGCCATCTTTGATGCCAGCGATTGTCTCATAAGCCTCGGAAAAGAGGTTCACCGGAAAACTCACACTCCGTGAAGCCACGGTAAATAATGCCCAGGGGCGATTGTCCTTCTTGGTAATCTTTTTTTCTAGGCCGCTGACAATGCCACAGAGGCGAACGAGGTGACGTTCTTCCTTGTTGAGATTTAGTCGATCGGGTGTAGTCGCCAAAGTGGATATGGCTTCATCTAAACCATGGTAGTCGGCTAAGGGGTGCCCCTCGCTAACATATCAAACAAACTACCTTGTCCGCTGGCGCGTTCTTTTCGTTCGGCGGAGAAATGACGTCGCACGAATTCGATTGAATCAACGAGGTGCTGACGATCTTCGCCGGTAAAATCAAACGCACCAGCACGGCATAAGCAATCGAGCGTCCGTGCGTTGAGGTCTTGATCGCCCATCCGAGCCACGAAGTCACAAAAATCTTTGAAAGGCCCATTCTTTTCTCGCTCAGACACAATCGCACGAGCCGCCACTTCACCCACGCCTTTGATGGCTCCAAGCCCAAAGCGGATGGCATTATCTTTAATCACAGGTGTGAAGTCGGTGTCCGATTGATTCACATCGGGCCCCAGAGCCTTCATGCCGAGTGCTTCGACTTCGCTCATGAACTCAGCGAGTTTATCGGCATTCCCTTGCTCCGATGTCAAAATCGCCGACATGAATTCAACAGGGTAGTTCGCTTTTAGGTAGGCGGTGCGGTAGGAGAGAATCGCATACGCCGCGGAGTGCGATTTATTGAAACCGT
The DNA here is from genome assembly GCA_009926645.1 of bacterium. GTDB lineage: Bacteria > Verrucomicrobiota > Verrucomicrobiia > Opitutales > UBA953 > UBA953. The sequence goes on from RFOO01000112.1 coordinate 2,036, forward strand.
ATTCGGCAAATTTTTCTAATGTGGCGAAGATTTCTTCGGCTTTCTTTTTCTCAATTTTATGAGTCTTAGCTGCACCTTCGACGAAGATGGAGCGCTGTTTATCCATTTCTTCTTTAATCTTCTTACCCATCGCGCGACGCAGAAGGTCGGCGCCACCGAGAGTGTAGCCAGCAATGACGCGGGCGGCTTCCATAACCTGTTCTTGGTAAACTAAAATACCATAGGTTTCTTTGGCCACAGGTTCGAGCAGGGGGTGAGCGTAACGAATATTAGCCGAATCTTTTTTGCTCTTAATAAACTCAGGAATAAACTGCATCGGCCCTGGGCGATACAGCGCAATCAAGGCAACGATTTCATCGATTGTGGAAATGCCAAATTGTCGGCAGAGCGACTGCATGCCGCCCGATTCAAGTTGGAAGACACCGACGGTTTTTGCCTCGTTAAGCAGGGCGAAGGTTGTGGGGTCTTCGAAATTAACTTTTTCGATATCAAAGTCGGGCTTCTGCCGGTACTTGCGGACAAGTTTTTGGGCATCATCAATCACCGTGAGAGTTTTTAAGCCCAAGAAATCCATTTTCAAAAGACCGAGTTTTTCAACGGGGTCCTTCGCGTACTGGGTTGTGAGATCGCCTTCCTGTACTGTTACGGGGATGATATCCGTCAAAGGACGGTCGGCGATAATCATGCCGCAAGCGTGTTTACCACTATTGCGCACCATACCTTCGATGACGCGTCCCGTTTCAATAATGCTGGCGGCTTGTGGGTTGATGCTTACTTCCTCGGAAAGCTCTTTCGATTTCTTTAACGCATCCTCGAGCGAGATATTAATGTCATCGGGGATGAGTTTGGCTAAACGGTTGGATTCAACAAATGGTAAATCGCGAATACGGGCTAAATCGCGCACCACCATTTTGGCTCCAAAGGTGCCGAAGGTAATAATATTGGCGACTCGGTCTTCGCCGTATTTTTTGGTGCTGAAACGCGTTCAGGGTTTAAGAAGCGCTCAAAGAGTAATCCGAAGCGGATAGGGTCGATATCGGTAATTTTTAGACAGTAAGCGACGATGGATCCTGCGCCTGAGCCGCGTCCAGGGCCGACGGGAATCCCTTGTCGGCGAGCCCAGTCGATGAAATCCCAGACAATTAAAAAGTAGTCGACGAATCCAGTGCCAGCGATGACGCCCAGTTCATAGTCAACGCGACGACATAAATCGGAGGGGCTGGCTTTGCCTGGGCCAGGAGTTTTTTCATCGGTCCAAGAATCGGGATTGTCGTAATCGACACCATAACGTTCTTGCAGGCCTTTTTTAACGAGATCGAGTAGGTAGGAGCCATTAGCGCGATAGGCTTGGCGGTTTTCTTCACTGATGGAAAAATCCGCTGGTTTACCTGCGGCTTTGGCGAGGCGATTTTTTAAGGCTTCGTAGCCATCAAGAATCTTATCGATTTTTTTATTACTCTTCGGTTTTACGCCTTCGCTAAAGACATAGACTGGGTAATTATTTTTACCGACAGGCAATTGCACATCGCACATTTCGGCAATAGCGACGGTGTTTTTAATGGCTTCCGGAACTTCGGAGAAAATCCGAAGCATTTCTTTTTCGCTTTTCAGGTAAAACTCTTGAGCGGTGTAACGCATGCGACGTTCGTCGGCTAAGCGGGCGCCCGTTTGGATACAGAGCATGGCATCGTGGGCGACGCTATCTTGAGCATCGACGTAGTGGACATCGTTGGTCGCTACGACGCGTAACTTAAATTCTTCGGCCAATTTGAGTAGGCCTGGAATAATCCGCTTTTGTTCCTCGAGGCCGTGATCCATTAGCTCGATGACAAAATTTTCCCGACCAAAAATTTCGACGAAGCGCGCACAGGCTTTGCGGGCGGCCTCGTAATCGTCTTTGAGTAGGTTCTGGGGAATCACCCCTTGGAGACATCCGCTAAAACCAATGAGGCCCTCGGCATGTTGAGCGAGCTGCGTGATGTCGGTGCGCGGTTTGTAGTGTAAGCCACGAACATGCGCATCGGAAACAAGTTTAGTGAGGTTTTGGTAGCCCTTAAAGCTCCGGGCCAATACGCCCATGTGATAGTATTTATGTTCACGGCGGTCTGGCTTATCGGTGAGGGCGTGATCCCAGACTAAGTAGAGTTCGCACCCAAGCAGCGGCTTTAATTTTAATCCACTTTTCGATTTTTGTTGGGCTTCGTGCCAGAAATCAAAAAGTCCAAAGAGATTGCCGTGGTCGGTGATAGCCACTGCCCGCATATTCATGTCGCAGGCTCGGCTCATCAAGCGGTCGATACGACTGCACCCATCGAGCATACTGTAATCGGTATGAACGTGCAGGTGCACGAAGTCGGGGCTTTGCAGTTCGTCGGCCATAGAGGGCTTTGGGATAATAGTTAAACGAAGGAGGGCAGGGGAAGGTTAAACCCCCCGCTGAATGAAGGAGTTTTGCACAATCTGGCGAAATCCCAAACTACTTAATTTTCACGAAAGTTCGCTTACCCGCCTGAATGACTAATTCCCCATGGGGTTGGCTGATTTTGTGTGCGGGGTCGGAGATTTTTTCTTCTCCCATTTTTACCGCTCCACCTTCCATCAGTCGGCGAATTTCCTTTTTCGAAGGGAAGAGACCCGTCGCGGCAAGCAGGTCGACCAGAGTAATCTCGTTGGCGCCCGCGGCTAAGTTGGCCCAAGTGTATTCAGGCATGTCGGTGCGAACTCCGCCTTTAGAAAAGACCGTTTCGAATTCAGTGCGCTCTTTGGTGCCTGCTCCAGGTCCATGAAATTTATCGGTTAACTTTACCGCTAATTGTTTCTTCAT
>RFOO01000113.1 GCA_009926645.1 bacterium
CGCATCTTCCACGGTTACACCCGTGAAATTAGTTAACAAAAGATAATTAGAACTAGCAAGATGAGCGGCCACTTCATCGACGAGGAATTGTTTTTCAGCACGCATGGTTGTAGGCTTTAAGTATAAGGGTTAGTGTTTAGGCGCTGATGGTAGCGGAATAGGGTTTGAGATCGATGCTCACGCCAGGGCTCATCGATGAACTAATCGTGAGAGATTTAATAAAACGACCGCCAGCAAAGCCAACGGGTTGAGATTTCACCAAGGCAGCTAGCGCAGCTTCAGCATTCTCAGCGAGTTGTTTAGCCGTGAAGGACTTCTTGCCCACCACGATAACAATGTTGCCCGTCTTATCCATTTTGAATTCCACGCGGCCAGCTTTAACTTCTTTAATCGTCTTAACTAAATCGTCAGAAACCGTTCCGGATTTAGGATTAGGCATTAATCCTTTAGGACCAAGCACACGAGCCACTTGGCGGACTTCTTTCATCGCCGAAGTCGTGGAAACAGCGACATCGAAGTCGAGGAATCCACCATTCACTTTAGCAATCATATCAGCCAAGCCAGCGAAGTCTGCACCCGCATCTAAAGCCTCTTTAGGATTTTCGGTAAAAGCGATAACCTTGATTTTTTTTCCTGAGCCATTGGGCAAGGAAACAGTGCCACGTACCATTTGATCGGACTGCTTGGGATCGACGCCTAAAAAGGCGGAAATCTCAACGGTCTCGTCGAATTTTGCACTAGGCATTTTTTTGATAATGTCGGCCGCTTGGGCGACATCGTAGGTGGCCTTCAAGTCGGCGACTTGAAGTGCGGCGCGGTAGCGCTTGCTGGATTTGGTTTTCATAGCGACGTTAGTCTCCTGCGTTTGGCAGTATAGTTAGTTTTGGGTTAGGGAAAATTAGCCAACGATTTCGATACCCATCGAACGTGCCGTGCCAGCAATCATACGAGCGGCATTATCGGGATTCGTGGCATTCAAATCTTTCTTTTTCATCTCCACGATTTCGAGGAGTTGCTTTTTGGTTACCTTACCGACTTTGTCACGGTTAGGCACTGCAGCACCGCTTTCAATCTTCGCGGCTTTCTTGAGCAAAACAGAAGCAGGAGGTGACTTCAGAATAAAAGTGAAAGACTTGTCTTGGTAGACAGAAATAATCACGGGGAGAATCAAGCCTGCTTGATCCTTCGTGCGGGCATTAAACTCCTTACAAAACGCCATGATGTTGACGCCTTTGGCACCGAGAGCGGGACCAACGGGAGGAGCAGGGTTAGCGGCACCTGCTGGGAGCTGGAGCCTAATTTCGCCGACGACTTTCTTTGCCATAGTAGTTAGAGAGGTTTGAGTTTAATAAAAAATTATTCGCGATCATCGCGTTCGACTTGCCAGAACTCGAGTTCCACGGGCGCCGAGCGACCGAAGATGTCTACTGAGACTTGTAAGCGACCACGGTCAGCATCGATGGTATCGATATTACCTGAGGTATTAGCAAATGGACCATCCGTGATTTTCACACGCTCACCGATATGGAAGTTAACACGGGGAACGACTTTGTCCGCCGCATCAGCCATTTGTTGTTTGATGGTGTTAATTTCTTCAGTCTTGAGAGGTACAGGGTTCATTCCGCCAATCAGACCAATCACCCCATCGGTCTTCTTTAAGAAATTCCAAGGCACCTCGAGCAAATTGCCTTCATCGTCAAATAAGCGAGCACGGACAAAGAGGTATGAAGGATAAAGCTTCATTTCGCTTTCGCGCTTCTTCCCATTTCGAAAATCTTTCACCGTCTTGATTGGCATCAAAATCTCGGCGATGTAATCACCCATTTCTTCTTCTTTGATGTTACGATCCAAAGTGCGCTTCACCTTGCTCTCGTTATTAGAGAGCGTTTGCAAGGTGTACCAACGGAAATCAGAGGAAGTGTTCGACATGTGTCTTAGCGAACCAATTTGGTCGCGAATTGAACAAAGTTAGAGAGGGAAAAATCGCAGAGGAAAACAACGGCACCCAACAGTGCAACCGCCACAATGACCACAAAGGTGGAGTCCACCAACTCCTTCAGTGATGGCCATGTCGCCTTAACGAAAACCTCGTTAAGGGTTTCGTTCCAGAAGGCGCGGAGGCGTCCGAGAAGTTTGATCATGGTATTGGAAATTTTTTGAGGGGTGGCAGGACGGGTGGGAGTCGAACCCACAACCAACGGTTTTGGAGACCGCTACTCTGCCAATTGAGCTACCGTCCTATGCTGAGTGTTAAAGTGACAAATGCCGGGCTCCTTTTTGGGGAACCACGGCACCGTTGTCGGGACGTCTGGATGGTTTATTACTTGATGATGTCAAGAATCTGGCCAGCGCCGATGGTCTTACCACCTTCGCGGAGAGCGAAACGTTGACCCTTCTCCATCGCAACTGGCTTTTGCAGTTCGATAGTGATGGTGACGTTATCGCCAGGCATTACCATTTCCACACCTTGAGGGAGGATAACGGTTCCAGTGACGTCACAAGTTCCGAAGAAGAACTGTGGACGGTAGTTATTGGTGAAAGAAGTATGACGACCACCTTCATCTTGTTTCAGAACGTAGATCTGAGCCTTCGCTTGAGTGTGAGGCTTGATGCTGCCCACTTTGGCGAGAACTTGGCCACGCTCGATTTGAGATTTTTCAACGCCACGAAGGAGCAAGCCAACGTTGTCACCGGCTTGACCTTGGTCGAGTTCCTTACGGAACATTTCAACGCCAGTAACAGTAGTCTTGAGAGTGTCGCGCAGACCAACGATTTCAATTTCTTCGCCAACCTTGACAACGCCACGCTCGATACGGCCAGTGGCAACAGTTCCACGACCAGTGATGGAGAAGACGTCTTCAACTGACATCATGAAAGGCTTATCGACTTCGCGCTTAGGCTCAGGAATTTCGGAATCGAGAGCGTTTAAAAGATTTTGAATCGCTTGCTCGCCTTCAGGCTTTCCTTCGAGAGCTGCTGTAGCCGAACCGCGAACAATCTTAGCATTGTCGCCGTCGTATTGATATTTGTTAAGAAGGTCGCGAACTTCCATCTCAACGAGGTCGATCAAATCAGGCTCAGAGAGGTCAACCTTGTTCAGCCAAACGACAATCTTAGGTACGCCGACCTGGCGAGCGAGAAGGATGTGCTCCTTGGTTTGAGGCATCACACCGTCAGCAGCAGAAACAACGAGAATAGCACCGTCCATTTGGGCGGCACCAGTAATCATGTTCTTAACGAAGTCAGCGTGACCAGGGCAGTCAACGTGAGCGTAGTGACGCTTGTCCGACTCGTACTCAACGTGCGAGGCAGCGATGGTCACAGTCTTGGTAGCGTCGCGGACCGTACCACCTTTGGTGATTTCGGCATAAGACTTAGTCTCAGCAAGACCCTTACGAGCTTGCACGGCGACAATTGCCGCAGTGGTCGTCGATTTACCATGGTCGATGTGACCGATGGTGCCGACGTTAACGTGAGGCTTGGTACGATTGAACTTCTCTTTGGCCATGGTGATTTTGTAGTGAGGAGGTTGTTTGCTGTTGGTGTGGAAAGTGGTGGAGCCCCCGAACGGATTTGAACCGTCGACCTCGTCCTTACCAAGGACGCGCTCTGCCGACTGAGCTACAGGGGCGAACCGTCAACGTATTTGGGACGTGAAGGGAAGGGTTTGAATGACCATCGCATTGGCCATCGTCAAGCGGTTTTTTGCAATGCTTTTACAGACCCAAATCGACCCCTTAAGGGCCTAAGACCAATCGGTACGACCCTGGAGGCAACAAACGCACCCAGTTAACCTCGGCCGTCCATTCTCTTACAGCTAAATCAACCTCGGAATCGCCAGAACTTTTGATGATTCGAGCGGGAGCCTGCATTCCCATAGAATCAATACCGATTAACAGTTCAATAGGAGACCAAAGTGGGGCTTTATCCCATGATTTTGATGATTTTTTTTGTTTTTCATCTATAACAAGAGATATATTACCCTTTAAAATTGGATTTTTTGCCCCACTAAGAGGATATATTTCGTATAAAAGACCCCTTGGTTTTAGAGCATTTTGAGATAAATCAGTACTTCCGAAGGACGTAAATGGCTTCGATTCCGACAAAGATACGGCTAAATGGGCCTCGGGTGCAACAGGCTTGGGACTCTCCAATGACAAATCGACTGGCTTACCTGGGCTGAAACGAAGAATGGGGTTAAAACCAGCCAATGGGGCATCTTCGGACTGGACGGGGCTGATTACACTTTGAACAACTCGCAACTTGGAATGGGGAATGTAAACAACGGAAGGATCCAACAACGTTTGGCTTTCAACCAGAGGGTCGCCCGATGAAAGCATGCGAACCCGCGGTGAAGTTTTCACTAAACTCGGTTGGCCTCCTGATTGAGGTTTGAAAAGCAAAATACCAAAAAGAAATATTACCGCAGCCAAAATCAGTGCAGTGCGAGTCAAAGGAGGAACCTGCCCTCCTGTGAGATTACGAATGACAACCAGTAAACGCATTAGGGAGAGTTCGGCCTCTCTACCACCGTGACTTTGGCTAAAGAAGGTGTGCGATTTCGCAAAAATGAAATCTGCACAACCTCACCGGGACGACGCTTAGAAATAGCGATTCTCAAATCATTCCACGAATCGAAAGACTTACCATCAATCGCTGTGATGACATCGCCTTTTTTCAAACCACTTTGTTGCGCAGGAGAAGATTCCGCCACTTCGGTAATTAAAACCGACCCCAAGTGTAGTCTCATTTTTTCACATTCTTCTGCTGATAAATCTTCTCCAAACAATCCCACAAAACCTCGTGTAACCTTTCCAGTATTCGCC
>RFOO01000114.1 GCA_009926645.1 bacterium
CCATCGAATCTTAATCGCTGTCAGGGAAAACTTATCTAGCCTGCCCGATTTTCAAATTCAGTATATCGAGATTGTGAACTGCGAAACCATGGCCCCATGCCCAACCATTGAACGCGGCGAATGTGCGATAGCTGTCGCAGGCTACTTGGGCAAAACGCGACTGATTGATAACCTCATTCTCCGCTGAGCAACTTACTCAAGGAGTCTCCGCAGAAAAAAGAATACAAGTCACCAAGAACCTGTAGGTATCGAAACTACTTCATTAATTCCGCCAAAGGTGTTTTTAACTGATCTGCCCAAATCTGGTAGCCCTTCGAACTAAGATGCAACAGGTCAGGCATAATTTCGTATGAGAGCTCCCCCTGCGGAGTAAGGAACTGCCGACGAATATCTAGCCAATGCACTCTCTGACCATCGGCCAACTTTTGAATGAGGTGGTTCACTGCGACGTTTTTCGCATCCTCATCTTCACGAGCACGAGGAAAAATCGCATGGAGAATGATTTTTGCTTGGGGGGCTTTGAGCTGAATTCCCTCGATAATTTTCTTAATACCCGCAGCCACTTCTTCGGGAGAGTTTTCCGCGATGCCACTATTATTGGTTCCAATCATCAAGACGACCACCTTGGGCTGAATACCATCTAACTCACCATTCTGAATGCGCCAAAGGACATGCTGGGTACAATCTCCACCAACACCAAAGTGCACAGCGTTATACATGCCGAACTCTTTATTAAAAAGATCGGCCTGTTGCTCCCATCCTTGAGTAATCGAATCCCCCAAAAAGACTAGTTGGACATTACCCTGCTGGGCGCGGGCCACATAAGATTCATGCAAACGATCAAACCATTTTAGAAGCGATGCATCGTAACTTTGACGCTTGGCAGGCACATCGGCAGGCTGGGGAGGCAAAGAGGGCCGACCCGCGACACAACCTGAGATAAAAAACGTAACAACCCAAAGGAGAGAATTTAACTTCATTTGAAATGCAGAACTGTCGTTTTCTAATTTGGCCTAAGCCCTGTCAATACTAAGAGAACCGCCCCCAATCAGGGGGTGGTAAGTTCGAGCATAGAAATGACTCTTACGTTTCTTTTTCCTCTGCTTTTATTCGGAGTGCCTATTTTTTTGTCGCCCTATACGATTTAGAATCTTATTTCACTTAGACCAAACTCTCTTTGGTTCCCTAACATTATAACCCTATGAAAAACCTGCTACGTACTGTTGCGGCCTTTGTGCTTGCTTCACCCGCCCTCCTCCAAGCTGGAGAGGCTGACATCAAAATCCCCGACTTAAATAAAGTCTCCTTCCTTGGAGGCAATTTAACGGGCAGTGAAGTTTTGTGGATAGGCCTAGTGGTCTGTCTTCTTGGAATCGCCTATGGCTGGTGGCAGTATGTGCGCACTCGCGATTTACCCGTCCATAAATCGATGTCCGATGTTTCCCAAATCATCTGGGAAACCTGTAAGACCTACCTGCAACAACAAGGTAAATTCCTCGCCCTACTCTGGATTCTTATCGCTGGCTCAATCATCTACTACTTTGGCGTACTCGAGCACAAATCCGCTGGCGATGTTCTCGTCGTTCTTGCAGCTTCGGTGCTTGGCATTCTTGGTAGTTATGGCGTTGCTTGGTTTGGTATTCGCATCAACACCGTCGCCAATTCGCGTACGGCCTTCTCTGCATTAAAAGGTAACGCCTTGGCCACTTTACTCATTCCTCTGCAATCTGGCATGAGCGTGGGTCTTCTCCTCGTGGCCATCGAGCTTTTCTTCATGATTTGCATTTTGGCCTTTTTACCTAAGGAACTTGCTGGAGCTTGCTTCATCGGTTTTGCGGTTGGCGAGTCCCTCGGTGCTTCAGCTCTCCGCATCTGTGGCGGTATCTTCACTAAGATTGCCGACATCGGTGCCGACTTAATGAAAATCGTTTTCAAACTCCCCGAAGACGATCCTCGCAACCCTGGTGTCATTGCTGACTGCACGGGCGACAATGCTGGAGACTCTGTTGGACCTACAGCCGATGGCTTTGAAACTTACGGCGTCACTGGAGTTGCTCTCATTGCCTTCTTGGCTCTCGCACTCGCAGCCAATCCCTCGCTTTGCGCAACTCTCATTATTTGGCTCTTCGCCATGCGCATCCTCATGGTGCTCACCTCAGTTCTCAGTTATGTCGTTAACAATGTCGTGAGCGAAGTCATCTGGGGTAAAGAAAAGGATTTTAACCTAGAGCACCCCTTAACCAACTTAGTTTGGATTACTTCTCTTATCTCCATCGCCGTGACTTACGGAGCCAGCTGGCTTCTCTTAGGAAATGAACCGCATGGTCTCTGGTGGGTGCTCTCAACCATCATCTCTCTCGGCACGCTTGCTGGGGCTCTTATCCCTGAATTCACCAAAGTCTTTACCTCAACCGAAAGTCGCCACGTGAAAGAAGTGGTCACCTCCTCCGATCAAGGCGGCGCTTCGCTCAATATTCTGTCCGGATTAGTCGCAGGCAACTTCTCCGCGTTCTGGACTGGTCTTTGTATTCTAGGCTTAATGTTCGGTGCCTACCTGCTCTCGCTCTTGCCTGCCGTAGCCAACATGATGCCTGCGCAGTATGGATTTGCTGCCCCAATCTTCGCCTTTGGTCTCGTTGCCTTCGGCTTCCTCGGCATGGGTCCAGTCACGATTGCGGTAGATTCCTTTGGTCCAGTGACCGACAATGCTCAATCGGTTTACGAGTTATCACAGATTGAGTCTCGTCCAAACATCGGTTCGGAAATTGAGCGGGACTTTGGATTCAAACCCGATTTTGAAAGCGCTAAACATCAACTTGAAAAAGGTGACGGCGCGGGCAACACCTTTAAAGCTACCGCTAAACCAGTATTAATCGGAACGGCCGTGGTTGGTGCGACAACCATGGTCTTCGGTATCATCATGATGCTGCAAGAGCACTTCCACTCCTTGGATCCTAAATTCAATGTACTCGAAAAACTCTCCCTCGTTCACCCGGAAGCCTTGATGGGTCTACTCATGGGTGGTGCGGTGATTTATTGGTTCACCGGTGCCTCAACTCAAGCCGTGGTCACAGGTGCTTACCGAGCCGTCGTTTATATTAAAGATAATATGAAACTCGATGCCAGCACCGCCTCAACCGAGTCATCCAAGGAAGTGGTCAAGATTTGCACGCTCTACGCTCAGAAAGGCATGACGAACATTTTCATCGCCATCTTCTGCTTAGCTCTGGCCCTCGCCTTCTTCGATCCCTTCTTCTTCATTGGCTATCTCGTGGGCATGGCCTTCTTCGGGCTGTTCCAAGCTATCTTTATGGCTAACGCTGGTGGTGCTTGGGATAATGCAAAGAAAATTGTTGAGGTTGACCTCAAAGCTAAAGGCACTCCTCTGCATGCAGCCACTGTGGTTGGTGATACGGTGGGCGATCCATTCAAGGACACCTCCTCCGTCTCACTCAATCCCGTGATTAAATTCACTACGCTCTTCGGCTTACTCGCGGTAGAGATTGCCGTGAAGATGGAATCGAGTCTTAAACTCACCCTCGGGGTTATCATCTTCGTCGTCGCTCTCGCGTTCGTCTATCGCAGCTTCTACGGTATGCGAATTCCGCTCAACCGAAGCAAGTAAGAGACGCTTTCATCTCCCTTCAAGGCCAGCTTACGCTGGCCTTTTTTTGGCTCAGAGCGATTGGCTAGCTTGGGCATCGCCTAAGGGGCTAGCCGAGGGATCGCGCAAATAAGCATCCGCTTTGGCGGAGACAATTACACCATAATTGATCGTACCCAACCAGCCGGACATGATGATGCCCACACTTCCCGCGTGGAAAAATCCTCCCACCTGCTCAGGTAGAGCCATCGAAACTTTTAATCCTTCAAATTTAGTACCAAAAGAGGTCCCGCCCCAGTGTCGCACATAACGTTGAACGGTTCGTGGAGTTGCCGCCTCGAGATAATCCACCTTCTGACGAATATCAGGAATAAATTTTTCCAGACCCTGCAATGACTCTTCAATGATTCGAGTTTTATGCTTTTGGTAATCTTCTGGACTAAGGTTAGCCCAATCCTCCCAACGCTGATTGATGGAGGTGACCACAGCATTGCGTGGCGTACGCGTGTGAGGACGTGTATCTGGGTAATAAACTGAGTAGGTGCGCGAAGTAGTATGAAAATCTACCAACTCACGACTAGAAAAAGGCTTAGCCTCAGAAGTAAAAACGAGATCCCCAATTGCTGGAATACTCTCTCCCTCTCGCACTCCCAAATAAACTTGGCAGGAAGATGTATTCACGCGCACCGCTTGTGCTTGTTCAATAAAACGAGGATCGAAGCTCGAGGCATCAGAAAGTTTTAAAACTGTATCTTTAATATTCGCATTCGAAACCACCGTGGCACAGGCCACCTCAGCCTCTTCGCCTAAACGCGTTCCACGCAACTTGACCCCGACAACACGACGTTGTCCGCTAGCATCTTTTTCGATAATCACTTTTTCCACCAAAACATTACGGCGGATATCAACCCCATTGGCCTTCATTTCGGCGGTCATCAATTGAATCATCGTGTCCGTACCGCCTTGAAAAATAAAAACGCCCTTGGACATGAAATTAGAGAAAACAATGCCAAAGGTTATAGCGGGGTCATCCAAGGTAGAGCCATTAGCATAGGCAATGGGCTCCAGCAACAAACGCTGCACATCAGGACGGCCAGGGAAAAATTGTTCAAACAACTCTCGCGTCGTACGCGGGTCGTTATCGTAATAATTCATCTCCCGTAAATGACTAAAAAAAGCCTCCACCGTCGCTTCCGG